>NZ_JAVJNP010000049.1:0-25830 GCF_040217205.1 Coleofasciculus sp. A1-SPW-01
TGGACGCTGAGTAAGACCAATAGAGGGCAACCTTTAGAGGCATCGGCGGATGAAGCGGGAAATCCTAAAGACGAATAAGACCGTCCTTGTTTAGCTAAGTTGGAAGCCCTAACTTCAGCGAAGCAAGTTAGGGTACTTCACTGTCGTAACTATTTTCAGGAGAAAGACTATGGTTCAGCAAGCAGTTCCTCAAGATTCGGCGATCACCCTACCCAGATCGTTGACTGCCGAAGGCGCTGCCGCTACAGAACTAAGACCTTGGGGTTCATTTACTGTTCTGGAAGAGGGGCGAGGATACAAAATTAAGCGTATTGAGGTGAAGCCGGGTCATCGCCTCAGTCTGCAAATGCACTACCATCGTAGTGAACACTGGATTGTTGTGAGTGGTATGGCGAAGGTTATTTGCGGGGATAAGGAGTTATTGATTCATCAAAATGAGTCCAGTTATGTGCCTCAAGGACATGCTCATCGCCTAGAAAATCCGGGTGTCATTCCGCTGGTATTAATTGAAGTACAGAATGGCGAGTATCTTGGCGAAGATGACATTATTCGCTATGAAGATGACTACGCCCGCAGCGAGTCCACCTGACAATAGGTTGGATTGTCTGAAGTAGCTAAGATTGCTTACCTGTGCTTTACTCGCTTGACGCCAAATTTGCTCCTCCCTAATACTAGGGGAGGAAATTTTTTTGCCCCAGGTGACGAAAGTTCTCATCGTCATCAATAGAAGGAGTTTTTGAGAATTGCCTGTCAAGGTGATTTCTGATCCAGGACAAAACCAATGATTACACTGAGTCAAGCGGCGATCGCTGAAATTAGACGCCTGCAAACCAAGCGCCAGCAACAGCAAGCTCGATTACGCTTAGGAGTGAAGCCAGGAGGATGTGCCGATTTATACTATACTCTGGAGTTTGATGATGCCGTCAGAGCGAGCGATCGCGTCTATGATTGTCAAGGCGTCGCTGTTGTCGTGGATGAGGCAAGCATCAAGCATTTAACTACCCTCACCTTGGATTATTCCGAAGATCTCATGGGCGGTGGGTTTCGCTTTTATAATCCCAATGCCATTGAAACCTGTGGCTGTGGTAACTCGTTTCGAGTTAAGACGTGAGGAATGATCCGACGAGGTTGAAGGAGTAATTAAAGCACAAAGGACGTAGCTTGCTTCTCGCTTGGGCGAGCATGACCAAGGACAAAAGACAAAAAAATTGACATTATTGCCTAAAAGTCAGTACAATCAGAATTTGTCAATACTTGCAAACGATTCAAGGAATATCACGCGCCTTAACTCATGCCCACTATCCAGCAGCTTATTCGTAGCGAACGTGCCAAAATTAAGGCGAAAACAAAATCGCCTGCACTGAAACAATGTCCACAACGGCGGGGTGTTTGTACCCGCGTCTACACGACAACCCCCAAGAAACCGAACTCAGCCCTGCGGAAAGTGGCAAGGGTACGTCTGACCTCGGGTTTTGAAGTGACAGCGTATATTCCAGGGATTGGTCATAACCTTCAAGAACACTCGGTCGTCATGATTAGAGGAGGACGGGTTAAAGATTTACCCGGAGTTCGATATCACATTATTCGAGGAACTTTAGATACGGCAGGTGTGAAAGATCGCAAGCAAGGTCGTTCCAAGTACGGAACCAAGCGTCCTAAGTAAACCAAGAGAACTTTTCTAAATCTGCCAAAACCTTGCTAGACTTACCCATAGCGGTTTGTTTTGGGTAACTTGATCAGGAAAATAGGGAGATGAAGTGGCTTGCTTTTTTCAAGCAAGTCCTAAAGACTGGAGAAAAAATAATCAGTTCCAGGATAAATAGTTAAATTTGCCGTGTATGTATTTTGTAAAGGCTTACTATGTCTCGTCGTACAGTTGTTAAAAAGCGCCCAGTCCCCCCTGACCCGGTTTATAACAGCCGTTTGCTTAGTATGATGGTGCGCCGGATTATGCATCATGGAAAAAAATCAGTAGCATCTCGGATTATCTATGACGCCTTCAAAATTATTGAAGAACGCACCGGAAAGGAACCGCTAGAGGTATTTGAAGAAGCGGTACGGAATGTCACTCCCTTAGTAGAAGTGAAAGCCCGTCGGGTGGGAGGGGCAACCTATCAAGTTCCGATGGAAGTCCGCTCAGAACGCGGAATAACATTAGCCATGCGCTGGCTAATCCAGTTTTCCCGAAGTCGTCCAGGGAGAAGTATGGCGAGTAAATTCGCAAATGAGCTGATGGATGCGGCAAATGAAACGGGGAATGCCATTCGTAAGCGAGAAGAAACCCATCGGATGGCAGATGCCAATAAAGCGTTTGCTCATTATCGCTACTAATTCAGTAAGCTGATGACTGACAGGCAGAAGGAGGCTAAGGTTTAATTCGGCGTTCCGTGAGGAATAAAGTCGCCGGCTGGCTTTTTGAGGAACAAGTAGGACAAATCCCTAAAAAGTTAAACAAAGTATAGAATTGTAAAGAGATAGCAACGCAACGTGTAAACTTGCGGCACAGACGAAGGAGGTAGCTGTGGCACGTACCATCCCGCTTGAGAAAATACGCAATATCGGGATTGCCGCCCACATTGATGCGGGCAAGACAACAACAACAGAACGGATTCTGTTTTACTCAGGAATCGTTCATAAACTAGGCGAAGTCCATGAAGGGACAGCCGTGACCGACTGGATGGAGCAAGAGCGGGAACGGGGAATTACAATTACTGCTGCTGCCATCAGCACGAACTGGCTGGATCACCGGATTAACATCATTGATACACCGGGTCACGTAGACTTCACGATTGAAGTTGAGCGTTCGATGCGGGTTTTAGATGGTGTAATTGCTGTGTTCTGCTCAGTGGGAGGTGTCCAGCCCCAATCGGAAACCGTGTGGCGGCAAGCGGATCGCTACAAGGTGCCGAGGATTGCCTTTGTCAACAAGATGGATCGCACGGGTGCTAACTTTTTCAAAGTATATGAACAACTCCGCGATCGGATGCGTACCAATGCGGTGGCAATCCAAATTCCCATCGGCAGTGAAAGTGATTTCCACGGGATTGTCGATCTTGTGCAAATGCGTGCCCGGATTTATACCAATGACCTGGGTACGGATATGCAAGACACCGAAATCCCGGAAAAGGTTCAAGAGCTAGCCCAAGAGTACCGAGTTAAGCTGATCGAAGCTGTAGCTGAGACCGATGAAGCGCTCTTAGAAAAATATCTGGCAGAAGAAGAACTCACCGAAGCCGAAATTCGCTCTGCCCTGCGTAAAGGTACGATTGCCGGTACGATTGTGCCGGTGCTGTGTGGTTCAGCCTTCAAAAATAGAGGAGTACAGTTACTCCTTGATGGAGTGGTGGATTATCTACCCTCTCCGCAGGAAGTTCCGCCAATTCAGGGACTATTGCCAGATGGGACAACGGACAACCGACCAGCAAAAGATGAAGCTCCTCTATCGGCGCTGGCATTTAAAATCATGTCAGACCCTTATGGTCGTTTAACCTTCATGCGGGTCTACTCCGGAATTCTGCGAAAAGGTAGCTATATTCTCAACTCCACCAAAGATCAGAAGGAGCGTATCTCCCGGCTGATTATTTTGAAATCCAACGAACGGATTGAGGTCGATGAGCTACGAGCTGGCGATCTGGGTGCAGCAATTGGTCTCAAGCAAACGACAACGGGTGATACAATTTGTGGCGAAGAAGCCCCGATTATTTTGGAATCGCTTTATATTCCAGAGCCGGTGATTTCGGTAGCCGTAGAACCCAAAACCAAGCAGGATATGGAGAAGCTTTCCAAAGCACTCCAATCCTTATCGGAAGAAGATCCGACATTCCGGGTCAGTATCGACCCAGAAACCAATCAAACCGTGATTGCGGGAATGGGTGAACTTCACCTGGAAATTCTGGTTGATCGGATGCTGCGGGAGTTCAAAGTCGAAGCCAATGTGGGTGCCCCTCAGGTGGCTTACCGAGAAACCATCCGCAAATCCGTGCAAGCTGAAGGCAAGTTCATCCGTCAAAGTGGCGGTAAAGGTCAGTACGGTCATGTCGTCATTGAATTGGAGCCAGGTGAAACCGGTAGTGGGTTTGAATTTGTCTCCAAGATTGTTGGTGGTTCCGTACCGCGAGAATTTATTTCCCCGGCTGAGCAGGGTATGAAAGAAGCCTGCGAATCGGGTATCCTAGCTGGGTATCCCCTCATTGATGTCAAAGCCACATTAGTTGATGGTTCGTATCACGATGTTGATTCTTCGGAAATGGCGTTCAAAATTGCTGGTTCGATGGCAATTAAAAACGGCGTAACGAAAGCGGCACCCGTGTTACTCGAGCCTATGATGAAAGTGGAAGTTGAAGTGCCTGAAGACTTTCTCGGAGATGTCATGGGCGATCTCAACTCCCGCCGTGGTCAAATTGAAGGGATGGGTACCGATGAAGGTATTGCCAAAGTTTCTGCTAAAGTTCCATTAGCCGAAATGTTTGGTTATGCTACGGATATACGGTCAAAAACCCAAGGTCGAGGTATCTTCTCAATGGAGTTTAGCAACTATGATGAAGTGCCTCGTAACGTGGCTGAAGCTATCATTGCTAAGAGCAAAGGGAACGCATAACTAAGAAAAGGAAAACGTAATTCATGGCACGCTCAAAGTTTGAAAGGACTAAACCCCACGTCAACATTGGCACAATTGGTCACGTAGACCACGGTAAAACAACGTTGACGGCTGCCATTACCATGACTCTGGCTTCATCAGGTCAAGCAACCGCCAAGAAGTACGAAGAAATCGATGCGGCACCAGAGGAAAAGGCGCGGGGGATTACCATTAACACTGCTCACGTTGAGTATGAAACGGCGAATCGCCACTACGCTCACGTTGATTGCCCAGGACACGCTGACTACGTGAAAAACATGATCACGGGTGCGGCTCAAATGGATGGCGCGATCCTGGTGGTTTCCGCCGCTGACGGTCCGATGCCGCAAACACGGGAACATATCCTCCTTGCCAAGCAGGTAGGCGTCCCAAATTTGGTGGTCTTTTTGAATAAGAAAGACATGGTGGACGACGAAGAATTACTGGAATTGGTGGAATTAGAAGTCCGCGAACTCCTCAGTGATTATGAATTTGATGGAGATAATATTCCCATCGTGGCAGGCTCGGCGTTAAAGGCGCTTGATTCTCTTACCTCTAACCCAAGCATTAAGAAGGGTGATGATGAGTGGGTTGATCAGATCTATGCGTTAATGGATGAGGTCGATGCTTACATTCCTACCCCAGAACGGGATGTAGATAAGCCCTTCCTGATGGCAGTTGAAGATGTCTTCACCATCACCGGTCGGGGGACAGTCGCCACGGGTCGGATCGAGCGCGGTAAAGTCAAGATTGGCGACGAAGTTGAGCTAGTTGGACTCCGGGATACGGTCAAGAAAACCGTCACCGGCATTGAGATGTTTAAGAAGAGTCTCGATGAAGGGATGGCGGGTGACAATGCCGGAATTCTGCTCCGAGGTGTTGAGAAGAAAGATATTGAGCGGGGAATGGTAATTGCCAAGCCCGGTTCTATCACTCCTCATACTCAGTTTGAGTCGGAAGTCTATGTCCTCAAAAAAGAAGAAGGAGGACGTCATACTCCATTCTTTTCCGGTTATCGCCCTCAGTTCTACGTTCGTACCACCGATGTGACGGGAACAATCAGTTCCTACACCGCTGATGATGGTAGCAATGTGGAAATGGTCATGCCGGGAGACCGAGTAAAAATGACCGTGGAGTTAATCAACCCGATCGCGATTGAACAAGGAATGCGCTTTGCCATTCGCGAAGGCGGTCGCACCATCGGTGCAGGTGTTGTCTCCAAAATCCTCAAGTAGCACTGTTCTCACTCCAAAGAGTAGGAGCAGAGAGGCTGATGCTGTTCTCTGCTCCTTATTCTCTGTGTTGGCAAAACGTTATGAATTCTGAGTGTTGAGTTCTGAGTTCGGGAACATTCATTCAATACTCAACACTTCACAACTCCTAATTATTTCAGAACCTAGACAACTCAAAAAAATGGCAACGATTCAGCAGCAAAAAATTCGGATTCGTCTTAAAGCATTTGATCGGCGATTACTAGACACTTCATGCGAGAAGATTGTGGATACAGCAAATCGCACCAATGCTGCCGCCGTCGGTCCAATTCCCTTGCCGACCAAACGTCGTATTTATTGTGTCTTGCGATCGCCCCACGTTGATAAAGATTCGCGGGAACATTTTGAAACCCGTACTCATCGGCGACTTATTGACATTTATCAGCCATCGTCCAAAACCATTGACGCCCTGATGAAACTGGATTTACCGGCTGGTGTGGATATCGAAGTGAAGTTATAGGTGGAAGAGGAGAAGGGTAGGAGGGTAGAAGGGTAATGCTCTTGCCCAAATCAGTACAGGTAATAGACATGCCATAAAACCGGACAAGATATGAGTTAGTACAGCTTTAACGGATTTTGTGGCTTCTTGTCCCCAAAAAATCCGTTAAAGTAGGTAAAGAAGCGCAGTTACCCTTTTCACCAAGGCACAATGGCATCCTCTTCCTCAATTGCTGTTAGAGAACTTCCTTTGTTTCCACTGCCAGAAGTGGTTCTATTTCCGGGACGTCCTCTGCCCCTCCATATCTTTGAATTTCGCTATCGTATCCTGATGAACACGATTTTGGAGAGCGATCGGCGTTTTGGGGTATTAATGTGGGACCCGGTGCAAGGTCAACCCGCCGCCGTTGGCTGCTGCGCTGAAATCATACATTTCCAGCGTCTGCCTGATGATCGGATGAAAGTCTTAACCTTGGGTCAGCAACGATTTCGGGTTTTAGAATACGTCCGAGAAAAACCCTATCGTGTCGGATTAGTGGAATGGATAGAGGATCAACCCTCTCAAAAAGACTTAAAAGAAATTTCCACATCCGTTGAGCAATTGCTGCGAGATGTTGTCCATCTTTCTGCCAAGCTGACGGATCAGAAAATCGAGCTGCCCGAAGACTTGCCAGACCTGCCCTTAGAACTATCGTATTGGGTAGCGGGCAATCTTTACGGCGTCGCCTCAGAACAACAAGCGTTGTTAGAAATGCAGGATACAGCAGCCCGTTTGGAACGCGAAGCGGAAATACTTACCTCCACGCGCAATCATTTGGCTGCCCGTACAGTCCTTAAAGATGCATTTAATTGAAGACTGGATAGATAGATTGCCAGTCCAATAAATCTATTGATTGACTCCGTACCTCCGTCAATCCGCTCCCTATCCCCACCCTATAGGCGTCATTCTTTCCTGACAGCTACGAAAATCCGCCTATTGAGGGTGGGGACTTCCGTGATACGTTAAGCTTAATTCTCAATCAGCGCAGTTGAATCAATGGGTATGACGCTGTAGCTGCCAAAAATTTTCAGAATTTCTGTATGAGAGGCAGCTTCTGAGAGTGCCTCTTGCACCAACGGTGTGGAGGCATTGGCTTCTAAATCAATAAAGAAAAGATACTCACCCAGCGATCGCTTCGTCGGGCGAGACTCAATCCGACTCAGGTTAATCTCTCGTTGGGCAAAGGCTTGCAGAGGTTTAACTAAGGCTCCCGGTACATTGGCGGGCGTGCTAAAAGCCAGGGAGGTATGACTACCCCCAGGAGACGATTGCTGACCTACAATCCAAAAACGAGTACAGTTGTCTGGATAATCATTGATAGCCGCCGCCAGGATAGGTAATTGATAAAGCATCGCCGCCCGTTGAGACGCGATCACGCCTGCCGTATAGTCAGTATCTAGATGCTGTAAGGCTTCTGTGGTTGAATTGGTGGGTACGAGTTGTACCAAGGGTAGACTGTTTTCTAGCCACCCTTGACATTGGGCAAGGGCTTGAGGATGAGAATAAACGGTTTGGATTGCCTGAAGACGAGATGCCCGTGATAACAGGGCATGTTGGATTGGCAAAACCAATGCCTGTTGAATTTGTAGTTGATCGAGTTGCCACAGCGTATCCAATGTAATCGTGACACTGCCTTCAATGGAATTTTCCACAGGCACCACCGCCAAATCCGCTTGCCCTTTGGCGACGGCGTGCAGAGTTTGGGCAATGCTGGGATAAGGACATAACCAGGCTTTTGAATCACATTCACGGGTAAGAGTGCGACAGTAAGCTAATGCTGCCGCTTCTGCGTAAGTCCCTGGTGGTCCAAGATGGGCAATTGAAATTGACATAAACTGCGCTTTAGTTTAAAATTTAATGCTTTATTTGTTTTAAGTAATGAGATTTAATAATTTCCGTCCTTAGGACTAAACTATTGCTCTGATCGAGGAACTGAAAGTCTTCTATAGGAAGATAACGGTTGGCGAGCATAATTTCTACAATCGGAGTAAGGATGAAGTTACATGCTGTAGTCTCATTTACGAGACTCGCTCATCCCCATAACCTTAAAAAATTTCCCCCAGTTATGTAAATAAACTTTATTAAAGTAAGATTAACTTTAAGAAACTTAGACAAAACCCAACGTTGCTCTCACCCTATGACCAGCCAGTTTACTGCATCCCAATCTGTAGAACTTGCCGTACCCGAACAACCCATCCCGATTCAGCACTATTTACGTCAACCTCAGCGCCTGGTACACGCGATCGCTGATCCGAATCTGATCGAGCAACTGAGTCCAGAGCAGTTTCGCCTAAAGATGCGTCCATTAAATTTTCTGTCGTTAACCTTTCAACCGCGAGTCATTCTCAAAGTTTGGGCAGATGTTAACGGTACAGTTCATCTGCGATCAGTAGATTGTGACATTCCTGGATTAGACTACATCAATCAACGCTTTACCCTGGAGGTCAAAGGAAAACTCTATCCTGAGCAACAGCAAAACACCACTCGGCTTAAAGGTAAGGCTGATTTAAAGGTTCGGGTGGATATTCCCTTTCCTCTATCGATGACACCCCAACCCATTATTGAAACAACCGGAAATGGATTACTCAAAAGTGTGTTGCTGCGAATTAAGCAGAAATTAATGCATCAACTGCTTTTAGATTATCGTCAATGGGCTAACGCAGATCATCAAACCCTGGCTCAACCCAAATCTCAGCAGCTTTCGCCCGTGGATAATCCTAGTATTTAGTCATTTGTCCTGTGTCCTGTTCCCTGTTTTCTGTTCCCTCTCCCCACCACAACACTTATTCAGCAGACCCTAATTAGCTGAGTGAGTTTTCAGCATCGCTTTTATCTCATGCACAGGAATGGGCGGCGTTATCGCTCTAACCCAATTACACCGTTAAGCGCCGCCCCCCACAAATAAGTATCTTGCAGGTTAGCACCCCTGAGGTTGGCTCGGCTTAAATTGGCAGAACTCAAGTTAGCGTTGGCTAAATTGGCATTCGTCAGGGTAGCACCACTAAGATTAGCTTTCCAAAGATAAGCATTGCTTAGGTTAGTATGACTGAGATTAGCCCTTTGTAAATCAGCATTGCTCAAGTTGGCACTACCCAAAGCCGTATAGCTAAGATTAGCATTGCTCAAGTCTGCCTGCCAAAGGTAGGTACTGCCCAAGTCAGCACTAGCTAAATTTGCATTTTTCAAGTTCGCTTGACTTAGGTTCGCGCCCTGTAACTTGGCTCCCCGCAAATCAGCTCCTGCCAAGTTAGCATTGGCTAAGAATGCCCCATTTAAGTTACACCCTCGACATTGTTTGGTAGCCAACAACCGTTGAACCGGATCAGAGTTACCCGCACTCACCGTTGAGGTGAATCCTAAGGATGCCATAAACAGAGTCGTCATGATTATGCCGACATTGACACTGAATTTTGTCCTCATCTGATTCATAAAACACCTTAATTCGACGAAAAGAAAACTTTGAATTCTAATCCTTGCCCTGATGGTCCTTGAATATGGCGAAAACCACCCACAACCAGGGTAAAATTCGGGTTAACTTTCACTTGCACATTCCCTGTCAACTTGGTTAAATCAGTTTGAAGTTCTGCCAATCCATTGGTATTTTCCAATTGGGCAACGAGGGTAATTCGATCCAAAACATTTTGAGAGACTTCTGCAAACCAGCGAATTTCACTGCCTTGAGTGCCAAAAAAATCGCGATACGCAATTTCTGCGGTTAAAATTCCTTGACGCTGACCGAGGGAGTAGATCCAACTTACAGGAAAACGAATTTCTATACCAACATTATCCGTCCCCAGAGCCAAGTTTTGATCGGGGTCATAGCCCGGAGGTAAAATCAAAAGACCTTGAATTGCCATTGCCAAGTTGGGATCATTATTGAAGCGCCAACGTACCCCAATTTCTTGGTCAATAAAGCCTTGGTTGCGTAAGGTTTCCTCCCCCACGTCATTTTCGATCCAATTATAGGGACTCTTCCAAATTAGGGTTAGATCATCCTGTAAACCATATTCAATAAATAATTGCAGTTCTACCTTCTCAAAAGAACCTGCTTCTAACGTCCTGAGTGTAACATCCGTGAAAATTCTGCCCTCAGGTTGGGTGAATCCCCCAGCCCAAGCAGGCGGTGTACTCCACAGTGCCAAGGAAATCCACAGTTGCCCATGTAGGAAAACAGGAAGTAGATAAGTCGCAATTCCCTGACAATACCCACCTAAGCGACTGCTCACGAACCCTCCTGAATAATCGTTTGAAACGTTTTAACGGCGCTTAGGGCATGAACTGGATTCCCTTTGTAAAGTCCGTAGTGCATCAGCGAAATTTTGTCAAGTCCTAAACGAGTAACGGTTTTCAGCCATTCAGGTCGCATCATGATTAAAAAATCCTCCGTTACCGTATTTGCCTGACCGCCATTGGGGTGCAACGCTTTAATCGCCGGTTCGTAATGAGAGACCATTAAAGACTTATGGTAATCAGAGAACACTTGACAACACTGGAGAATTTGGGCGGGGTTGCCAGGATCAGGTTTTCTAAGTTCAGAATTGTACTCACCCGTTAGTTTAGGTCGCATAGACTGGAAGGCAATCCCATCCATTTGCTGCATAAACTCCCCAAAGGGGGGAATCATGCTCAGTCCTGCCCCCTTAGCGGGATCATCAAAGGTAACAATCCATCCTCCCCAACTCGGAGCAACCCAGGCATTGGGGAGCTGTTTTTTAATGATCTGGCGAGCTTGCCGCATATTTTTCATCAGCGCCTGGTAATACTCCGAGGTATCTTGATTGTAGGTATCTGCCGGAATACGCCAGTAGGAAAATTCTGTTGCCAGAGTCCAATAGGTTGGTTTATCTTGGGGGTTTGCCTGACGAATATAGCCAGCCAGTTCTTCTATATCACTTAGGAATTGCTGAGAAATGTGATACTCCCCCGTGGGTAACTTGGTATCATCTTCCCAGGTAATTACTTGCAGAGTATAGCCTTGCTGGAACCAGTTTGACAGCAAACCTTGCTTGTGCCATTCTTGCCAGAAACTCAAATCTCCTTGTTTGTGGTCAAAACTGTTCAGCCAACCGGATAAAAACTGGGGTGACAAGGCTTGGGCAATCTTTTTGACAAGGCGATCACTTTTAACCTCTGCCAGAAATCGAGCCGGATCTTCACCAATACCCAATTGCCATAGCGAAGGCTTTGGTGCGGAATTTGTAGAAGACACCGAAGACGCACATCCTTTACTTAACGCTAACAGCACAGGGGCTGTCAGTAAACCTTGGACAAATTTGCGGCGAGAGTAACGAGTCATGGGGAATCGAGACGTTGTAAGAGTCGGTAGTAAGGGGTTTCGAGTAGTGATTTAAACTCAGATAACGGCATTACTTCTTGACGAATGGGGCGTGGATCTGCCAGTTGGCTCCAGAATAAACTGACCTGATCCCAATGATGTATCGGCGATTGTGGTTTTGAGACCACAATAAACTCAGCAAACAATTCAGGCTGTTGTAAGGCTGGGATAAACTCATACTGGTAGGGCAGGATAAAGTAGCGGGGGTCATTGATTTGATAAACAATTGGAAAATTGATCGCATCGTCCATTAAAACTCGCTGATTAGGACGCAGATTTTTGTGCAACACGTTCGCGATTTGACGCTGATCTTGATGACGTTGAACCCATTGCTGCACCAACAACGATTGGGGCAATTTTTGTCCGGTTAATTGGCGCCACAGTACTGTTTCTTCGGGGAGAACATGATTGTTTTGTAGCCAAAACCCACTGCCCATCCAACTGATAACGAGGACAAGGGTAAATAAACCCTGTTGCCAAGCTTTCAGGGGCGGAGCTTGCTGCCAAATTAACGGTAAAAGCCCGAACAATAGACCTAAATAGCTAATCTCACGCAGGAGTGTTTCCTGCCATATAGCTAGAACAATCAACAGGATAGGCAAAACAGCAATTAGGATATTCACCCACCGCTGTTTAGCTTGCCACAACAACCAGACTATACCGAGGAGATAAGCCAAAACCAGGGGCAGAATTCTCGTCAAATCCAGCAGCAAGCTGAGGTCGAATTGCTGCAAGAAAACTTCCGTTTCCGGTAAATGGAATCCACTGTAAGAGCTATTAAAAAACTGGAAGGCATTTCCGGTAAACTGCCAGTTAAGATAAAGCCAAGCGGCGATCGCCACCAAACTCATAAACAGGGTTACAAGAATAGCTGTTCCCCGAAACCCCCACGATTCTTTAGGGAAAATTGACAGGAGAATCGCGATCACTAGGGGACTGATAAACCAAGCTTCATAACGCACCAACACCAGAATAGCCAGAGCAAATCCCAGCAGGACGAGGACTAGACTCAGGGGTAACTTCATCGTCTTCGGTTGCGCGATCGCCCAACTCAGCCCCATGATACCCATGACCAAAAGGGTGGTGATCACCCAGTTCGGACTTCGCAGCAGCATCAAGGCAAACGCTGGATTGAACACAATTAAAGCAATCCAAAGTCGGCACCAGATTTGAGCAATGGGTAGACTGTCAATTGTACGACTAATCAAGCCAACCAAAAGCGATCCTGCCAAGACTTGCAGCGTCATCGGAGAACCAACCGCTACTGTCCCATAGACCAGTACCGGAGGGAAGACAAAACCAGTGGCTTGTAAACGGGGTTCGGGACCATAAAAAACCTCTAGGGCTTTAGCTCCAAAAAAAGTCATTTCTTCAGCGAGGAAGCCTTGGAAATCCAGCCAAACCAGAATCGCGCTGAGTATAAATAGAGTCAAGACACTGGCTTTCCAGCTAATTAAGCGGCTAGACATCCCCTGACGTTATAGAAACATACATCATTGATCAAAATTTTGGCATACCAACTGGAGAAATTGCCAGTATAAGCTCCTCGCTATACAAAAACTTCATAAAAAACACTTGGGCGAGAGGAAAAACTGTGCAACGATAAGTAAAAGAGTAACACAAACTAATTTATATTCCTCATTCCAGCATCTCCAGCCATCATTCCTTCATGAGCGATCAACTAACCCCAAACCTTAGCTGGATTAATCATCTGGGACTCCAGGGATTAGCTAGCCTGAGCATCTGGCTGGGTTATAGTCCATTATCTATGGCACTACCTCCGGAAAGGGTTTCCCTACAGCGATTGGGCTACGATAGCTCCATTGTTCTCAGCGGTAGCCATCCAGAGTTTAGCATCACCGTTCCTGTGTCCTCAGACATTGATCCCAACCAGAGTTTCGTCCGTTTACGTCTAGAACCTGGGGCAAACTTGGATCGCAATTCATCCGTGCGATTGCGACTCAATGACGAACTGGCTCGAACGGTTTCGGTGCGATCGCTGCAAGAACAACCATTGGTTACCCTACCTTTAAACTCCCTACCCCCAAGAACATCGTCAATTACATTGACCATCCTGCCATCCTTATCTATAACCGATAATCCCTGCCAGGATCTAGTCACAGGGAATTTATTCCTCACCTTGGGTAAAGATAGCTTTTTTCAGCTCACTCCGGATTCGACGAGTGATAGCCGTGATCTGATCGAGGATTTCTTTGAACCTTATTATTCCCAAGTCGTCTTATCCGTTCCTCCAAATCTTAATCCCCAGCAAGCAGAACTTGCCTTGAATTTATACAGCCTCTTAGCCTATAAGTTTGGCAAACATCAAGTACCCGTAATTTGGTATCAAGGACAACAACTAGCATCTGAAACTGGCGAACAAGCCCGGGTCATTTTGCACAAGGAAACCACAGAGTCTGACCTAGAACGCCAGGGAGCGACACTTAAAATCAAAGCCACACCTCAAGCCT
The DNA here is from genome assembly GCF_040217205.1 of Coleofasciculus sp. A1-SPW-01. Lineage (NCBI taxonomy): Bacteria > Bacillati > Cyanobacteriota > Cyanophyceae > Coleofasciculales > Coleofasciculaceae > Coleofasciculus > Coleofasciculus sp. A1-SPW-01. The sequence goes on from NZ_JAVJNP010000049.1 coordinate 14,171, forward strand.
TTGAACATCTTATTGCCAAACTTGAACCCAATCTAGCTATCCCGGCTTCAGAACCGCCATCGTCACCTCAAAAGCGGACGTTCCCAGAGCTAGGTTTTCAGGAAATGCCCCTGCAAGTTCTGGGTAGCCGAACCTCCCGATTAACCTTTACTCTAGCGCAGCTTAAAGCCAAACCCGAACGGTTGAAAGCCAGACTCAAAGCGAGCTTCAACCCAGTCAATTTAAAAGGAGATGCTCACTTCACAGCTCTGATTTATTTCAACAATACTCTCATCCAAACCTATAACCTGAGAAACCAAACCCAATTAGACGCCCATTTACCCCTACCCATCCATCGCCTCGCCCCCACGAATACCCTAGAGACCGTTTTTATTTATGACCCAGGTGAAGTCGGTTGTCAAAACCAGCCCAAACCGATATCCGTTCAAGTGCAAGGAGATTCGTCCCTAACGTGGCAAGGCAATCAGGATGCCACGGGCAAATTGAGCGATCTATCCCATCATGTTCTCCAACCTGGACAGGTGATTGTTGATACTCAGCAACCCGCGTTACTGGCAAGTTCAGCTTATCTGTTGGGTGTCATGAGCCATCAGAGTCAACAACCTGTTTTTGCCCACCTACTTGAGGCAAAGTCCGTTCAAGATTGGTCTAATCTACCTGCTAATCCCAGAGGTGAAACACCGGGGTGGCGATTAATTGCGGCGCCTGTACCCACTTCTGATCTACCTGCTCCACTCCAGTTCCAAGGTGGCTGGGAAATCTATAACCCCTTCAATCGGCAGTCTCTGCAAACCGTAGCTGCCAACGACTCTGCCGCGATTCTCCAATCCTTTATTGCTCACGGTATTCCTACCCTTTGGCTGACTCGGCTCGGTCAAGCGGATCAGGTTGATTTAGTCAAACAACTTAGTCTAGCCCTTGCCAATCCCCGCACTCCTGGGGCAACTCGCCTCAGTGGGAATGTTGTCACCTTAACCGATTCCGGCGGCATCCAATTCTGGGATGTGAGCGAGGGCGGACTGCAAACCAATGCGATCGCGTCCACCGATTCACCTCTGTTCCTACAGCGCTATGCGAGTCTCCTATTTACCCTTGCTCTGATTAGTGGCGGTGTCGCCGCTTGGTCAACCTACCAACGCCTGGGTCGCCCTCCGCAAATGATTTCCAATCAACCTTTTCATTCAGAAATGACTCAAGACTCCGAGAAACGATGAAGCAATTTTCAACAAAGATGATAGCCGCTCTCTTGGCTAAGGGATATCTAACTCGACCCCAATTGCATCGGGTCAAAGAATTACAAGCTCAAACCGCTTCCTCTTTGGGAAAAGCCTTGTGGAGTCTCAATCTAGTCAGCAAAACTGAATTTTTGACCTTAGCCAGTGCTGTAACCAATTTGCCAACCCTTACCGAGTGGTTAAAGTCTTCCGGAAATGTACTAGATTTCAGCTTGGCAAAAGCGTTCAAGACACAAGAACTGATTCAATACGGTTTCTTTCCCTGTCACTGGCAACCCGAAACCAACCATCTCGTCGTGGTGGTTACAGAAGCCGACAATCAAACTGTCCATCAGGCAATCCAACGGGTTTGGCAGCAAGCCCAAGTACAAGAGATTCTAGCGACAGAGGATCAGCTTCTCAACCTGATTGTCGAGAAAAATTTGCAGAACCAACTGTTACAGGAAGGGCAGTTAACCCTGGCTCAGTTGCAAGAGGCTCAAGCTCTCCATGAATCAACTGGTTCTTCTTTGGGTTCAATTCTCACTCGTTTAAGTTACCTGCGTCCAATTGACTATATTCGGACTCTCTCCCAACTCACGGATTTTCCAATTTTTTCCCACTTAGTTGGCACAGATTTTCTGAGTATCGATTCTCATTTGATCCAGTCTTTCGACCCCCAAGTCCTAATTCAAGATTTATTTTTCCCCATCGCGTGGTTAAATGATCATACGATTATGGTCATGGTGCAAGACCCCCTTGATCTAGAAGTCGAAACCAAAATTTATGCCCAAAAGCCCGGTGTGGAAATTGTCAAGGTACTGGGAACCGAAAGTGATATTACGGTAATGGTTGATCGCTTCTACCGCAAGGATTTAACCCAAAAATCGATTTACCAACTCTTGGCTCGTTCACCCAAGGAATCGGCTGCCCGTGTGTTTACCGCACCGCAAATTTTACTGGGTTATATTGGATTCCTGGCACTGTGGGCTGGGCTGATTGCTAACTGGCAAGCCACATTGGTTTTTTTGCTGATTGCGGTTAATTTCTTCTTTGTGGTATCTATTCTGTTTAAGTTTAGTCTCAGTATGATTGGTTCTTTTGAGCAAACTAGTCAAATCACAGATCAAGACATTGCCGAATTAGACAACCAATCATTACCCGTTTATACGATTCTTGTCCCCGTTTATAATGAGCCAGAAGTTATTCCGATTTTGCTCAAAGCCCTGAGTCAGCTTGATTATCCCCAAGAAAAACTGGATGTTTTACTCCTTTTAGAAGAAAAAGATTTAGTCACGATTGAAGCAGCACGAGCGGCTAATCCTCCTCGCTATGTGCGCTTTATCTATATTCCGGATAGCCAACCGAAGACGAAGCCGAAAGCCTGTAACTATGGCTTGGCATTTGCCAGGGGTGACTATCTGACGATTTATGATGCAGAAGATATTCCTGATCCAGACCAGCTCAAAAAGGCAATCCTGGCATTTAAAAAAGGTTCAAAGAGCTTAGTCTGTGTCCAGGCGGCGTTGAATTACTTTAATCGAGATGAAAATTTCTTAACTCGAATGTTTACCCTGGAATATTCCTATTGGTTTGACTATCTGTTACCCGGATTAGAAGCCTTGGGATTACCCATTCCTTTAGGCGGAACCAGTAATCATTTCCGCACGGATCGCCTGCGAGAACTAGGAGCCTGGGACCCTTTTAATGTCACCGAAGATGCGGATTTAGGAATTCGTGCCAGTCAACGAGGGTATACTGTCGGTGTGATTAACTCTACCACCTATGAAGAGGCGAATTGCCGATTCAAGAACTGGATTCGGCAGCGCTCGCGCTGGATCAAAGGCTATATGCAAACCTGGTTGGTTCATAATCGTCATCCTTATAAATCTCTCAAGACTCTCGGTCTAAAAAACTGGCTATCTTATCAATTTTTTATTGGCGGACATATTTTAGGATTTCTTTGTAGTCCAATTCTATGGTTATTACTGTTGGTTGAACTGATCACTCAAGCTCATTTTATTGAAAAACTATTGCCAAGTTGGATGATTTATATTTCCCTATTTAACTTGATTTTTGGTAATGCCATTGGCATTTATTTAAATATGATTGCCATGTTTCGGCGCAAATATTATAAGCTTTCATTCTATGCCCTACTCAATCCGCTTTACTGGCAACTCCATTCGATGGCTGCTTATATGGCACTTTGGCAATTGTTTACTAAACCGTTCTACTGGGAAAAAACCCTGCACGGTATTAGTAAGTTCACGAAATCTTCATCGGTGAAGACGTCTACATAATCTTACCGTTTAGTCATTGGTCTTTTGTCTTTTGGTTCCCCATCTCTCCCATCTCCTCCATCTCCCTCATCCCCAATTCCTCAGTTGACAAGGACGAAAGGAATGACGGTGCTGGGGTGAAGGACCTAACTGTTGAAGGGCTAAACGATGTCGTTCGGTTCCGTACCCCTTATTAGCGGCTAAGTCATAATCGGGATACTTAGTCGCTAAACGCCCAACTAAATCATCACGCCAGACTTTCGCCACAATGCTAGCCGCTGCGATTTCCAGCGATCGCTGATCTCCTTTAATCAGACTTTTTTGGGGTACAGGTAAGCCTACCAATGCCTGTCTCCCATCAATCAAACATAAATCAGGCTGCACTTTTAACTTAAGCACAGCCCGTTTCATTGCCAACAGAGAGGCTTGTAAGATATTAATTTGGTCGATTTCAGTACTGGTGGCATAACCAATACTCCAATCGACGGCTAACTCTTGAATCTCTTGCGCCAATTTCTGGCGTCGTAGACGAGTTAATTGTTTACTATCTTTCATTCCAGAACCAGCCAAATTGGGCAGAGTCGATGCGGGTAAAATAACCGCTGCTGCTACAACCGGACCAAATAAAGCGCCACGCCCAACTTCATCGACTCCGGCAATCAATTTGCGATCGCCCGATAGTTCCGGTAGTTGACAATAGTTAGCTGAATTTTCCATTTTCATGGATTCTTGAGAGTCAACTTAAGGTGAATGATACTGAAATTTTGGCTGGTGGGTTGAGCGAAGTCGAAACCCACCCTACGGTATATCAAGGGTTTCGGTGATCCAAAATAGCTTATTTCAGTGCCATTCAACCTAAGGTAAAAACCAGTACTGGCAAGCCTTGAGGTATGTATCCGTACCTCCAAATGAAAAAAATCTTCCACTTCCCTCTCCTTGTAGGAGAGGGCTAAGGAGAGGTTCGGGGAAGGGTTTGGGGAGGGGTCTAATGACCAGCAGTATCCAAGCGTGGGAGAGGGGCTAGGGGTGAAGCCTAACTTGGGGGGTGATACCCAATCCGCTTTTGAAACCCCTTTATCCCTTACTCATTCTCCATTGCTGAAGAACGGCGGCGACGACGACGAATCAAAGGCGGTTTTGTTTCCGATTCGCTGGTTGAGGTTGAATCAGCCGATGATTCTAAATCAACATCAGCGGCAACTCCCGAAGAAGTAACCAGTACCTTGTCTGAACTCTCTTCTGAGTCTGACTCCTCTGATGGGTGAGACCTATCCTCCCATGAATCGTCAGTGGTGTCATTGTCAGTGGTGTCATTGTCATTGTCAGTGGTGTCATTGTCAGTGGTGTCATTGTCAGAAGACTCCGATTCAGCTTCTCCAGGAAGCACCACCGAAACCATAACTGATCGGGGATTTCTAATCTCCTTATCTAACCGCACTAATGGTGAAATGCCCATCAAGGCATAAACATCCTGTTCTTCCGGCGTCATCTCAACCTGAATAACTTCCGGCGGTTCCATTTCTACCACCGACCGAATGAGCTGGGGTTTGCCCACTCGTTCACTGGAGTCTGACACGATGGGACGTTCAACAGATGTCGTATCGCGCCTCATCCCCTCTACGTCTTCACTCACATCAGAGGAACGTTGGGACAGGGTAATTGGGCGAACATTGCTCTTGGCTACAGGTTCATCCTTGGAGATTACATCCTCCAGGCGGCGACGGCGACGGCGGCGATTAGTGCCATTGGGGATTCCCCGTTCTTGATAACTTGGATGATTGAGTTCAAGTTCATCCGGTTCATTAAAGCCAGGGATATCCAGGGGTTCTGGAAGATCAGGGGTTTCTGGGATTTCAACGCGAGAAATAGTCTCTGGCTCTTGCTGCACTTGAGGTTCTGGCTCACCGGGAAGATGCACCAGATGTCCCAATCCACCACAGCTTGGACAAGTGCGACCAAATAATTCGTAAATATTTTGACCTTGGCGCTTGCGGGTGAGTTCGACTAACCCCAGTTCTGACAATTGGGCGATTTGGGGTCTGGCTTTGTCCATTTTCAACGCTTTGTTGAAATGTTCCAGAACTTGTAATTGGTCTCGCCGCGAGTCCATATCGATAAAGTCCACGATGATTACGCCAGCAATATTACGTAGGCGCAATTGGCGGGCGATTTCCGTCGCGGCTTCACAGTTAGTCCAGAGGACGGTTTCTCGCGCCGTGGCGGAACGGGTAAAGGAACCGGAGTTTACATCAATAACGGTTAGCGCTTCCGTCGGTTGGATAATAATATAGCCTCCCGATGGCAGATCGACTCGTGGCTTTAAGGCTTCTCGAATCGCCGCATTAATTCGGAAATAATCGAGAATTGAGAGGCGATCGCGGTGATGGTCAATTAAAACCCCTTCCGGTGATCGACCGCCACTCCAGCTTACTAACTGCTGTTTTACCCGTTTGACCCCAGTATTGGAATCAACCACAATCCGATTCACATCCGCTGTGTACATATCGCGGAGGACTCGTTGGATAAAATCATCATCGCGATTCAGTAGAGCTGGCGCTCTGGTCGAAGTTGCCTCCTGCTGGATGGCCTCCCACTGACGTTGCAGCGCCTCCAAATCCTCCATTATCGCTTCTTCCGCTCTGCCCTCGGCTTCTGTGCGAACCAATAATCCCATCCCAGCGGGTTTAATCAGCACAGCCAAGGCTCTGAGGCGATTACGTTCGTTTTCGTTCTTTATCCGTCGGGATAAATTAACCCCTCGTCCATAAGGCATCAGCACCAGATAACGACCCGGTAAGCTGATATTTCCGGTCAGCCGAGGACCTTTATTGCCCGTTGGCTCCTTCATCACTTGGACTAAGACTTTTTGCTGCGGGGTGAGCAGTTCCGTAATCGCCCCGGAGCGACGTTTAAGTCGCAGCGGACCCAAGTCGGTGACATGAATAAATCCATTGCGTTCGGCATCACCGATATTGACGAATGCGGCATCAATGCCGGGTAAAACATTTTCGACAATGCCGAGATAAATATCACCTACTTGGTGGCTGCCCGTGGCAACGACAAGTTCTTGGATTTGATCTTCTGAAAAGACAGCAGCCAGACGATATTGCTCTGCAATAATAATTTGCTTTGCCATTCAATTTCCTCAAAATTTGGCAGTACGCTCAAGTACTGAAGCTTGGTCTTTGTTGAAATTTTAGATAGCTGATTAGTTTAGAGAACAGGCAAACGAGCCAAGCTTGAATAATGCTTGAATGCTTGTCTGAGTTACCTTTTCCACCAAAAATCTTAAATCGCATACCTAAAATTGATCGGTCACTCTTACTTTGGCTACCCTTTATGATTCTGAAAAGCAAAAACTTTAGCTTTACTTAGAAAACGTAAATTGTGATCGGGGAGTGACTGAAGACTACTGACACTCTCATGGATCTACTTTTTCTCCAATGCTACAGGTAGCCAATGTCATATCCCTTCGCCCAAGGGTCAGCATTGGAGTTTGGTAACGTGCAAGTCAAAAGTCTGGAAGTGTGAATCAGTTGCGGACAGTATCTATGAGATAGTTTCTACAGATCGAACCTAGTGTCACTGTAGGTACGCAACTGTTTCCTCAATTTTACATTATACTGCTTTGATTGTTGATTGTTAACGGGTAAGACTATCAGTTTAGCTGTGAGGGGGTTATCGCGGGTTACAGAATCGACGTTTTAGGGGTTTGAGCTTGACGCAAGGACTCAATTGTCGCGATCGCGTGTTGGGCAACCTGATCAATTTCCTCTCTGGTATTAAAGCGCCCAATGCCAAATCGGACTGAGGCATGAGCTAAAGGTTTTGAATGTCCCAGTGCCAAGAGGACATGGGATGGGGCTACGTGGCTTGATGAACAAGCTGAACCCGATGACACGGCGACAACAGGCTGTAATCCCAACAGCAGGGCAGAACCATCTACTCCCTCAACCGAAATATTAAGATTTCCTGACAATCGCTGCTCCGGATGACCATTCAGGTGAATTCCCCCTAATGAAGACAGGGTAGTCCAGAGGTGTTCCCGTAACTGGCGGAGGCGTTGAGATTCAGAGGCTTGTTCGGCTAATCCGAGTTCCACCGCTTTGACAAAGCCTACGATTTGCGGTGTGTAGAGTGTACCCGAACGGAGTCCCCGTTCCTGTCCCCCTCCCTGAATTTGTGACGCTAACTTCACTTTCGGGTTACGGCGGCGAACATACAGTGCCCCAATCCCCTTAGGACCATATAGCTTATGGGCAGTGAAGGACATGAGGTCAATATTCATATCCTGGACATCCAAGGGAATTTTACCAATCCCTTGGGCAGCGTCGGTATGGAAGAGTACCTGATGCTGGTGACAAAGTTCTCCAATTTTAGCTAGGGGTTGTAATACGCCAATTTCGTTATTGGCAGCCATCACTGAGACTAAAATCGTATCGGGACGAATTGCTTTTTCTAGCTGGGTTAGGTTGACGAGTCCATCCCCTTGAACAGGCAAAAATGTGACCTCAAATCCTAAGTCTTGTAAATAGGTACAGGGATCAAGCACGGCTGGATGTTCAGTCTGGACGGTAATGAGATGACGCCCTTTACTGAAATAGGCTTCAGCCACCCCTTTAATCGCTAGATTATTCGCTTCTGTGGCACCACTGGTGAAGACAATTTCCTTTGGTGTGGCGTGGATAGCGTCAGCAAGGGTTTGTCGTGCTTGTTTGACCGCTGCTTCTGCTTCCCAACCATAAGCGTGGCTGATACTGGAAGGATTGCCGAAATGTTCTCTAAAATAAGGTAGCATCGCCTCTAGCACCCGTTCATCCATGGGGGTGGTGGCGTGGTTGTCAAGGTAAATGGGACGATGAGACATAGTGAGTAAGTCGGTAGGGACAGTTAAAGTTAAGGGCGGTGATCGTCATTTTGTCATTTGTAAGGGTTTGAGAGGTGTTTACATAGCTTATAGAGTTCATTTTCTCGTTTCAATAGGCTGAATGTTTCAGATAAGGCATACTTAGATGTGTTTTGTTGAACGAGTTTAACAAATACCAATTCACTCCCATTCGTCACTAACCCAAAAATCGGTTGATCAGGACGAGAGTTTGCCACCATATAAGCTAGGGCTTTAGGTAAGCTGTTCGGCATTTAAACCTTAATATCAATAAGGGCGAAATCCTTGTAGTGCGTTTAGCGAAGCCATGCCGCAGGCTTTGCATCTTGCTCGCTACCCATTCCCAATTTAAATGCATGAAAACTTATACCATTTAGAAGTGATAAGCCAGCATTTTTTGACTCAATTACAAGTAACCACAAATGGTCTTTTAAGACCATAATATCCAGGCGATCGCGTACAAATTCCTCTTGGTCTAGAACTTGTTTTTCTAAGTCAAAAATGTCAGGGAGATTCTCGTACCACTCTGAAAAAAATTGGTCATCATCGGCTTGGGTTAAACCGAATTTTTGTTCAAGGTCGATGATGTTCAAAGTTTGAGCTTGGATGATTTGAACCATAATTAGTAAATTTTATCACAATAAATCTGAGTGGGAATCATGACAATGGATATAAATATCTTGGCGTGACATGGGGCGCAAGCCTTGCGCCCCTACATACAAGGATGGAATAGGTTGTGGGTTGTGTTGACACCTGTTACCTCACAAAATCTAGGAATAAAAGCTTTTACTACGAACCTAATTGATTTTTTCGTTCTCAATGACTATAACCGATTAATAAAGACAATCAGTAAAGGGAGTGTTAGCGATCGCGCTTTTGTTAAGATACATTTAGGGTTCTGGAAAAAAGCCCCTTAGTGGAGAGAGACGCTGATCATGTCAAACTTGGCAACCCAAGAAACAACATCCCAAACTGTGGTAGGCTGGGAACCCTCCATGCCGCCAACTGACTTAATCTTTGATGATGGAGAACCGTTGGAAAGTAATCGCCACCGTATTGCTATAAATGTCCTGATTCGCTCATTTCAGCAAGCCTATCTTGACCGCAATGATTTCTTCACTAGCGGTAATATGTTTATCTATTACAGCAGTGAACAGGTGCGAAACCGAGATTTTAGAGGTCCCGATTTCTTTGCCGTATTAAATGTTGATGGGACGACTGAACGGCAAGGTTGGGTCGTGTGGGAAGAAGGAGGACGTTATCCTGATGTAATAGTTGAATTAATGTCTCCTTCTACAGCGGCTATGGATACGGGGACTAAGAAAGATATTTATGAGCGCATTTTTAGAACACCGGATTACTTTGTGTTTAATCCCTTTGACCCCAATTCCTTACAGGGTTGGCATTTGGATGCGTCTCAAGAGTATCAACCATTAGTCCCCAATGAACAGGGTTGGCTGTGGTGTCAGACATTGGGGTTATGGTTGGGAACTTGGCAAGGAACTATAGACCGAGAGACGGCGGTTTGGTTAAGATTTTATGATCAAGATGGTAATCTTGTTCCCCTACCCGAAGAAGCCGCTCAACAGCAAGTGGAAGCGGCTCAACAGCAAGGACTTCAACAAGGAACATTACGACAATTATTGCGTATTATTGCTACTCGCTTTGACCAGATTCCACCAGATCTTGAGCCACGTTTACAGTTACTTGAAGTCAATCAATTAGAGGATTTGGTAGTGGTGGCTTTAACGGCACAAACCCTGGCAGAATTCGTCAGTAACGTGCCGGAAGGTTCATGATAGAATTAGATGCGATACGTCCTATCGGACACGCTTGTGGGCTGCGGACACGCTTCGCGAACGCGATCGCACTTTATTATCCGTGACACTTTCAACCAAGAGACTTATAACCCGATAACGTCCCTCCAATAGCAATTCAGACTGACAACTTTGGCAATAGAGCAGATTATCGGGATTATCGGAATTCTGACACTTGGGATTGATACACAGGCTCATCAGTTTAAGGAATATGGGTCATGATCGATAGTGTAGCGTTATCGATTCAGAGATTGATAGATAAATGCTGTCGAAATCCTGTTTGTCAAGGCTTGGCTTGGCTATCGCTTGCATAAATTAACAATAGCAATCCACTGAATAAACTGAGTTGCCCTCTCCCCAAAGCCTTGGGTCAGAAAGTATTTCTTAAGCTGTCATGCATTTAAATTGGGTATTAGTAGCGAGCAAGATGCAAAGCCTGCGGCATGGCTTCGCTAAACGCACTACACGGCTTTCGCCATTAATTGATATTAAGGTTTAAATGTTGATGAAGCCGCCGCCAAACAGTTACCCAGATTTCGGGGCGATGATCGCCAAGTTTGGTTTTGTTTCAATAATCCCGAGGTCACTAAGCAGCAATTGGGTGGAGAGGATAGTCAACCGAAAAAAGCGATAATCGTGATCAATGATTATGAGACGGTTTATTATCCCTCCGATGCATTTGATACTGCTACTTTAGTGCGGGTGATTACTCAAGAGTAAAATTCCTGCCAAAATTTTACCAATAGCGGCAGCGATCGCGATCGCAATTAAAGCTGAAATATTACCCTGTAGTAGAAAATCAAAGCTAGTCCAAACTAGAGACGTTAACGCGATCGCACTCAATAATACCAGCAAGACTAAATCCTGATCCACAACCGTAGATTCCTGAACCAAGTCAGGATCAGAAGTTTGACGATAGGGGAGTTTAGGCAAAGGTATCCGCGCGATCGCTATCATGATGATTACAAGTAGCGATACCAGTAACCGCATCTAAAAACCTAGACAAACCTACCCATCAGTAATTCTGCCTTGGTATAAGTCCACGGTGTAACTTTTGGTCGATAACCGTTAACGCTTGCGCTTGGCTGATACCCGGCATTGTTGCTCGATATCAGCCTTAACCAACGGTTCCCAGTTAGAGACACTATAGTAATCGTGTCTACGATTGACTACAGGGCATCGACCAATAAAATTATTAAATTGATATAGAGCGCTCCATACGTGCTTTCTCGGATTCACTCCGAGATAGGCGGACACAGAACGCGGCAATCGCTCACTCAAATTCATTCCTCTTCTGGCAATTGCTAGGGCAGCTGCCACATCAGATGATAGTCCATACATGCGACTATATTTAACACAGCCTATCAAACTCGTGTAAGCTGGATTGACAAACACAAGAGTTATTCCTCGGTTGGATAAAATCGATGACAAAATTTGATAAAAACGACTGTATGCCCAGGCAGAA
>NZ_JAVJNP010000072.1:0-27253 GCF_040217205.1 Coleofasciculus sp. A1-SPW-01
TAGGGCTTGCTGCATGAGTGTGGAAGCTAGACCAGATAAGGGTTTTAAGCCATTTTTCTACCCAACAAGTGCAAGGTTTTTACACTATAACCGTCAAAACCCTGGAATTTGTGCCTCCGCCAGCGCCAAATTTTCCCTCGACAGAGGCTTTAAACCATTGCCCATGACACACCGAGCGAAGCCGAGGAGTTGCCTATTCCCTATTGCCTCTCCCCACCACAAGACTTATTCAGCAACCCCTAGATATGACTAAACCCGCCCCGACCGAGTGAAAGACCTAACGAACAGTGTCAAACTACGGTAACCAAGGATATTGACGGAAATCAGGAGGGCGCTTTTCCAAGAACGCTTGTTTCCCTTCTGACCCCTCCTCCGTCATGTAGTACAGTAATGTGGCATTTCCAGCCAATTCTTGCAAACCTGCTTGACCATCACAGTCAGCGTTAAACGCCGCTTTTAAGCAACGGATAGCGATGGGACTTTTTTGTAAAATTTCCCTTGCCCATTGAATCCCCTCCGCTTCCAACTGGTCTACAGAGACAACAGTATTCACCAAACCCATATCCAGCGCCTCTTGTGCCGTATACTGGCGACAGAGGAACCAAATTTCCCGGGCTTTCTTCTGACCCACGATTCTGGCGAGATAGCTAGCGCCAAACCCCCCATCAAAGCTGCCGACTTTTGGACCAGTTTGCCCAAAGATGGCATTATCTGCGGCAATGGTTAGGTCACAGATAACGTGCAACACATGACCACCGCCAATGGCATACCCGGCGACTAAGGCAATCACCACTTTGGGCATAGAACGAATCAGGCGTTGTAAGTCCAAGACATTTAAGCGAGGAACGCCATCATCGCCAACGTATCCCGCCTTATCCCGAACGCTTTGATCCCCTCCCGAACAGAAGGCATATTTACCATCGGTGTGAGGACCCGCCCCGGTTAATAAAACAACACCAATTCTTTGGTCTTCGCGGGCGTTACAAAAGGCGTCGTAGAGTTCAAAGACAGTTTTAGGGCGGAAGGCGTTGCGCTTGTGGGGGCGATTAATGGTGATTTTGGCGATACCGTCGGCTTTGTGATAAAGGATATCCTCGTAGGTTTTGGCGGTTTGCCAGTCAATTGACATATCGGTATTTTCCCTTGGTTATAAAGACTCCAAGTACTACTTTGAGCTTGACTTCCCTATCCTAAGACCCAATGGCACTAAAATTTTGCTGTTTTGGATCGCCAAAACCCTTGATATACCGTAGGGTGGGCATTGCCCACCAGCCTTAATCCAGTACCATTCATCCTCAGACAGCGTATGGGTGTTGGATAGAGTGAGATAAGAGTGCATCGCATCTAGCCATTACAGCAACAGATTCAGATGTGGCAATTTGCTGGAAAGGTTGGCAGGGAATAATAGAATCAATCATCACGCAACCAACACCTGACGCACAGCCGTTTCCATTAATTTCTCTTGTCTCTAACTCCATCAATCCCTCCTGGTACGGTGGGCAATGCCTACGATTATTCACCAACTCTATCTGCGATCGCCTCAAAATTGGGTATTCGGGGTTGCTTGCCCCCACAAACACAACACCACCGAAATCGCGAGGGGCTACGGGTTCAATCGTAGCGTAGCGGAGATAACCCGTAGGGGGATAGCGAGAAATGCCATCGGTCAATCCCCGAAGTATTTCTAATCACTGTCCCGCTAGTATAATCTAGTTATGAAACAAGTTCTAACGATAGTTGTAAAGCTCCAACCTACGCCTGAACAAGTTGCCAAAATTGAGGCGACTCTTCAGGCGTTTGCTGCTGCTTGCAACTATGTTAATGAACACACAGATCCAAAGCTGACCAATAAAATCGCTATTCAGTCTCTGACTTACCAAACCATTAAGCATGAATTCAGTCTTGTAGCGAATATGGCAGTCAGGGCTTGTGCGCGGGTTGCGGCTAACCGCAAGGTAGCCTTGCAGAAGGGTAAGCCTGTTAAGAGCTTTGCCTCAACCAGCATCGACTGTGACAAAGACTTATTTCGATTTCGTGAGCAAGACTGGACTGTGAGTCTTGCGACTATTCACGGCAGGGAACGCATTGGGTTAAATGCTGGTAGCTACCAGAGAGGTAAACTCAAGGGAAGAAATCCAACATCAGCTCAGTTGTGTAAGCATCGCGACGGAAAGTTTTATCTGCACATCCAAATTAAAGATGATGCACCCGACTCGCCAGATACCGACAAGGTTCTTGGTATCGACCTAGGGAGGCGTGACATTGCCGTAACATCAGTTGGCGAGAAGTGGGACGGCAAAGGTATTCAACAAGTTCGCGATAAGTTTTCTCAAGTTAGGGCATCTCTCCAGAAGAAAGCTCCGAAAGGCACGAGGACAACTCGACGTAGATGTCGGGAAATCTTGAAACGGCTGTCGGGTCGGGAAAGACGCTATCAACAGTGGCTCAATCACGGTATCTCTAAGGCAGTGGTTAGACGAGCAGTTGAGTATAGTGCCTCAATTGCTATAGAAGACCTTACGGGAATCAGGGAAAGAACTAATCAGCAACCTAGAAACAAGACTGAACGCAGACGCTCGAACAGTTGGGCATTTTATCAATTGCGTCAGTTTATTGAGTATAAAGCGCTAGGTGCCGGTGTTCGAGTTATTCCTGTTCCTCCAGCTTATACTTCGCAACAATGCCATCAATGCTTGCATATTCACCCAGTAAAAGGAAAGTCCTACCGTAGTGGTAAGACTTTCAAGTGTGGGCATTGCGGATGGCATGGTGATGCCGATTTCAATGGAGCTAATAATATTGCACTTGTGGGGCTGTCTATAAACCAGCCTGGAGGCACGGGGTTGTCATGCAAGTTAAAGCGAACAATTGAGTATGTTCAGCTTAACCTGTTTGATGACTGAGCGGGCTACTGAAAACCCAGACTTCAGCGATAGCAAGTCTGGGTAGTTTATTCAACATCATATCCTCCCGTCCGCACCCATGAATGAAAACTCGATGATGTCCACAAATGAGGACAAGATACTAAACCATGTTTAACGGGATTGTAATGGATATAGTTAAGATGGGCTTCAAAATCCCTCTCATCTCGAATCGTATGCTCCCAAAAGCGTCGCTGCCAAACATTACTTTCTCGATGCTTCTGACGTGATATTGACACATTTTGAGGTAATGCTCTCTCACCACGCAATGATTGCGTAAACAAAACTTTTAAACGACCAACTCGTTTAGAATAATTTTTATCGTTGACAGGTAATTTCCAGAGAAAATGGAGATGATCCGGGAGAACAACAGCCCCAACAATATCAAACGGCATTTCAGATTTAACTTGTGCCATGACACGGCGCAAGCGAGAAACATTCTCTGGTTCTGAGAAAAGAGGCTGACGATTATACGTCACCAAGGTCAAGAAAAACGTGCCTCCAGGAATAAAAACTCGACGATAATCAGACATTGCGTAGGGTGGGCATCGCCCACCATTTCAAAAGTTTTGGTGGGCATTGCCCACCCTACCTAACTGGGCATTTCCGCATGGGGTGGAAAGCCATGCTGGATTCTGCCAATATCAGCATCATACGGCTTTGTCGTTATCGGTCATCAACTTTTATCCGTTTACCATACTTTAAGTATGTTCAAAGACTATGTTTTGCTCAACGACTGGCAGGTTATTGCGGCGGCTGATAATGTTACTGCAGGTACGGTGCAGTCTATACGGTTGCTGGAACATGATTTAGTGATGTGGCATGATGGCGAAGATTTCGCGGTTGGGCAAGATCAGTGTCCGCACCGAGGGGCGGCTTTATCACGAGGAGTTGTTCGCTCAGGCAATTTGATCTGTCCTTATCACGGCTTGGCGTATGACTGCCAGGGGAACTGCATTTGCATTCCTGCTCATCCTCACCTGACACCACCAGCAAGCGCTAGGTTGACGACTTATCCTATTATTAAACGCTATGGTTTGATTTGGACATCTCTGGGTCAGCCAAAGGAAACACTTCCTTATTTCCCGGAGTGGGATGACCCCAGTTATCGGAAAATTCTCTGCGGTGCGTATTATTATCGCGCTAGCGGTTTTCGCGCCTTGGAAAATTTTCTGGATTTGGCTCATTTTCCCTTTGTCCATGAGGGATTACTGGGAGATGGATGCCAAAGTGCGATCGCGGACTATCACGTCCAATCTACCCCAGATGAAATTATGATTAATAATATCCGCGTTTGGCAACCTGACCCTGATGGTACGGGTGAAGGGAGCTACGTAACCTATACTTATCGAATTTTGCGTCCGCTAACGGCTCATTTTGTCAAAACCTCAACTCAAGGAAACTTGGCTATTTTTTTTACCGTCACGCCAATCACAGAAACGGAATGTCTGGGCTGGATGAGGTTAGCGATGAATTATGCGTTTGATGTTCCTGAAGTCGAATTAAAAGCGTTTCAAGATCAAGTTGTAGCTCAAGATATTCCCATTGTTGAGTCACAACGTCCTCAATTATTGCCTTTAGATTTACAAAAGGAGTTTCATTTTCCCAGTGATAAAGCCTCCTTAGCTTACCGTCGCTGGCTGAAACAAAAGGGGGTGACATTTGGCACGATACCGTAGGGGCGGGTTTAGGGGCTAAATTCCGATATTCACCAATAACGGAACAACAAAACCCGCCCTCCCCACCACTAATGGAACAACAAAACCCGCCCTGATTCATAATTAATAAGTTCTACAGCCGTTTACCCCTGAATGAAGAACAAAAATTCATCTCTAATACCCCATTCCTCATCCTTGTTTTTCAGCGTTGTTATTCCAACGTATAATCGCCTACCCATTCTACAAAAATGCCTAAAAGCTTTAGAATACCAACATCTCAGGGAAAATACTGTTGTCGCTGGCTATGAAGTCGTCGTTGTAGATGATGGCTCAACGGATGGTACCCTAGAGTGGCTGGAGTCTCATCGTCAGGAACTATCCAAAGTGCGATCGCTCTCTCAAGATCACCTGGGTCCAGCAGCCGCCCGTAATCTAGGCGTAGAGCAGGCTAAAGGCGATACAATTATCTTTATCGATAGCGATTTAGTCGTTACCGAGAATTTCCTCCAAGCCCATGCGGATGCATTAGTTCAGGGACAACAGCAATTAGGGAGCGATCGCGTCTTTACTTATGGCTGGGTAATTAATACCAACAATTTCGATAATCCCAGTTCGGAACCCTATAAAATAACGGATTTCTCCGCCGCCTATTTTGCTACTGGAAATGTTGCGATCGCGCGGAAGTGGTTGGAGGAAGCCGGACTCTTTGACACTCGTTTTCAACTCTATGGTTGGGAAGACTTAGAACTAGGTGTTCGCCTCAAACAGTTAGGCTTAAAACTGATTAAATGTCCGGCGGCTGTTGGCTATCATTGGCATCCTCCCTTTAATTTAGACCAAATTCCCCAGATGATTGACCGGGAAATTCAACGGGGACGCATGGGGGTATTATTTTATCAAAAACATCCCACTTGGGACGTGCGAATGATGATTCAGATGACATGGCTGCATCGGATACTCTGGGGCGTTCTTTCCGTGGGTGGGCGATTAAATGAACGAACCATGGCATCTTTCTTGCAATATTTGATTAATCAAGGAAAGCCGCAGTTAGCCTTAGAAATTGCCCGAATTTTCCTCAATTGGTATAACGTCCAAGGGGTTTATGCGGCTTATGCGGATATGGAACAAAAGCGGTAAAACAAAAGAAAGAGTGTATTTAAGGTATGAGTCAATCTACATCACCTGAAAGCAACAACAAGGAAGTTCAGGGAATTACCAGGATTTCTGTACAGGGGTTTAAATCTCTTTATGACGAGTGCAGTATTGAAATCCGTCCCTTAACCATTCTGGCTGGTGCGAATAGTTCCGGTAAATCCAGCATCATGCAGCCATTATTGCTGATGAAGCAAACTCTGGAAGCTACTTATGACCCTGGTGCATTGTTACTCAATGGTTCAAATGTCCAATTTACTTCTAATGAACAAATCTTGTCTAAAATTTATAATTACAAACAGTCAGATGAATTTTCTGTTAAAGTTGAAATCAAAAATCATCCATTTATTAAAGTTTTATTTAATACTGATGCAACAATGGGCTTTGCTATTGAAGCCATGACTATTAAAAGCAAAGATTCAGAACATGAAATATACCCAGATATGCCCAGTCATGATATTGTATCTATACTTCCTAATCTGCTGTGGGGTATTTATAAAACCATGGCTAAATTCGCTGTAATGCCTCTAAACTTTTGTGTAATTCGCAATCGCTGCTTCTTGCATTTTGAAGCTACGGATCGTTTAACTGAACAATCCTCTATGCCTTTTAATTTGGCAGCTTTTTTAGAGCCACACATACGCCAGTTGATTCATATACCTGGGTTAAGGGGGAATCCAGAACGTACTTATGCTCATACTGCTGTAGGTCTTGAATTTCCTGGTACTTTTGAAAAGTATGTTGCCAGTGTAGTTAATTATTGGCAGAAAACTCAAGATAAAAGGATTAGAGATTTAGAAAATGCTCTTGAATTTCTAGGATTGACCAGTAGAGTAGAGGCAAAACAGTTTAACGATACACAGTTGGAACTACGGATAGGTCGTTTATCTGGTAGTTTTCAAGCAAATGATATGGTCAGTATTGCTGATGTCGGTATTGGTGTCTCTCAAGTTTTACCAGTATTAGTAGCGCTTCTGGTAGCAGAACCAGGGCAGTTAGTGTATATAGAACAACCAGAACTTCACCTTCATCCTCGCGCCCAAGCTGCTTTAGCGAATATACTAGCAAATGCAGCAAAGCGGGGTGTCCGTGTTGTTATAGAAACTCACAGCGAATTGCTACTTTTAGCCGTTCAATCTTTAGTCGCAGAACGCAAATTATCGCCAGATTTGGTAAAATTGCACTGGTTTACACGGGGAGATGATGGGATGACGAAGGTTAGTAGTGCTGATTTAGATGAAGCGGGTGCGTTTGGAGATTTTCCAGAAGATTTTAGCGATGTATCTCTAAAGCTAGAAAGCCGCTATTTAAATGCGGCTGAATCTCGTTTATCGGAAGGTTCCAGTGGTAGCTAAAGGGGTTTCCAAGCGACTGGTAATTGATGCGTCAGTTGCCCGTTCATCTGGCGGAGAGGATGCGACTTATCCAACATCGGTACACTGTCGGGATTTCTTACAAGCTGTTTTGGATATCTGCCACAAAATTGTAATGACACCAGATATTAAAGAAGAGTGGGATAAGCATCAATCAATATTTGCGCTGAGATGGCGTCGTCGGATGGTGGCTAAAGGGAAGTTTGTCTTTTTAAAAGAGGTTTCAGGGGATAAGGAGTTATGGGATAAAATTGACCAGATGGCGGGTACAGACAAACAACGTGCAGAAATGTTCAAAGATTTACGATTACTAGAAGCCGCGATCGCGACGGATAAAACTGTGATATCGTTGGATGATAATACAGCCAGAACATTTTTTAGTCAGGCGGCTAGTGAAATTAACGCACTCAAAGAGATTGTGTGGGTAAACCCCGATAAAGTAGAAGAAGAGACACCGATTGAGTGGCTGGAAAGTGGTGCAAAACCTGAGTCTAAGCGATTACTGGCAACCTGGTGCGATCGCGTACCATAGATCTAAGATTACACCAATTAGCTAAATAGAGTCACCATATAGCCTATAGCCGGGAAATAAATTTCCGGCTAAAGTAGAGACGCGCCATGGCGCGTCTCTACAATGGTGCCGAAAGTCCTAATCGATGTGTCTACTGCTATATAATCTTTTTTATAGATGACAGTCCAAGTTCTAGCTTAGTTTAATCACCGCGTTGGAAGTATCTAAACCAAGCCTTTCAGACAAAGACAGCAGAAAGCATGATCGCACTGTTCTCTTAAAACAAAAAGTAACGCTGTGCCATGGGTAAACTCTTAGCTGGTTCGCAAATTAACAATTCTCCATCTGCCCTAACTTCATAGGTTTCTGGGTCAACTTCCATCTCCGGTAATGCATCATTTAATTTCATATCTCGCTTACTTACTTGCCGGGTATTGGACACCGCAACCGCAGGTTTGTGTAACTTCAATTGTGTGGCAATATCTCGGTCTAATGCCGCCTGAGAGACAAACGTTAACGACGTAGCCGCGATCGCACCGCCAAAACTGCCAAACATGGGACGGCTGTGAATCGGTTGGGGTGTGGGTATACTGGCATTAGCATCTCCCATTTGAGACCAGGCGATCGCACCGCCTTTGATCACAATCTCCGGTTTGACGCCAAAAAAGGCGGGTTTCCATAAACACAAGTCTGCCAATTTTCCTGCCTCAACTGAACCCACATAGTTAGCAATACCATGGGTAATCGCGGGGTTAATCGTGTACTTTGCCACATACCGCTTTGCCCGGAAGTTATCATGATCCACCGTTTCCCCAGAGGATGAAGGTAAAACGCCCCGTTGCACTTTCATCTTGTGCGCTGTTTGCCAGGTGCGAATAATCACTTCCCCGACTCGCCCCATCGCCTGGGAATCGGAGGCAATCATACTAAATGCGCCTAAATCATGCAAAATATCTTCAGCCGCGATCGTTTCCCGGCGAATCCTTGACTCGGCAAAGGCGACATCTTCTGGAATCCCCCGATCCAAGTGATGACATACCATCAACATGTCTAGATGTTCTTCCAGGGTATTCATCGTGTAGGGGCGAGTGGGATTCGTGGAGGAGGGTAAAACATTGGCTTGACCGCAAACCTTGATAATATCGGGGGCATGACCCCCACCTGCACCTTCGGTATGGTAGGTATGAATAGCGCGGTTTTTGAATGCCGCGATCGTGTTTTCCACAAATCCGGCTTCGTTGAGGGTGTCGGTATGGATGGCGACTTGAATATCATAGTCATCCGCGACACTCAGACAGGTGTCTATTGTGGCTGGCGTAGTTCCCCAATCTTCATGTAACTTTAACCCCATTGCCCCCGCTAACACTTGTTCTACAAGTCCCTGAGGTTGACTACTATTGCCTTTGCCCAAAAATCCCAAATTTACCGGAAACGCATCGGCGGCTTGCAGCATCCGATAAATATTCCACGGACCCGGTGTGCAAGTGGTGGCGTTGGTGCCGGTAGCGGGTCCCGTACCGCCGCCTAACATCGTAGTAATCCCGGATGCGATCGCGACTTCAATTTGTTGGGGACAGATAAAGTGAATATGGGCATCAATCCCCCCAGCGGTGAGAATCATCCCTTCCCCCGCTACAGCTTCCGTCCCCGGACCAATAATGATATCGACGTTATCTTGAATATTGGGATTTCCAGCTTTGCCAATCTGGAAAATCTTACCGTCTTTAATCCCAATATCGGCTTTAACGATTCCCCACCAATCCAAAATCAGGGCATTGGTAATCACCAGATCCACCGCCCCATCCGCATTAGATATAGGAGATTGTCCCATCCCATCCCGAATCACTTTCCCGCCACCAAACTTGACTTCATCCCCATACGTGGTGAAATCTCGTTCCACTTCAATGAACAATTCAGTATCAGCAAGACGGATGCGATCGCCTACAGTCGGACCATACGTTTCAGCGTAAGCGCGGCGATCCATTCGGTAACTCATCGCGGTTTCTCTGGCAGATGCTATGGGGCTGGTCAATTATACGGCATTTCGGCGCGATCGCACGTCCCCACAAGCGCAAAAAAGAGGAGGAAACCGATCTCCCTCCCCATTCTTTATCAATTGTGGCAACGTGAGTTTCAAACAATGTTAAGTTTTGTTTGAAAACCTGTACCGATGTGCCAAATTCATGCTATCTCTTATTCTTAAGCTGATAGCCGAGGCTGATCAACTTCAACCTGCAACTGGCGACAGGGAATTTTCTCAATCTTGATCGCTTGACCCAGATAAGTTGATAAAACTTCGAGTTGAGCATCCAATGCTGCTTCAAACAACAGGCGATCGCCAGGAAAAACAACACGCTCAAAACTGTAAGCGCTAGGGATACCAATCCGAATCACTTGCAGTGAGCTAGTCGTGTTGGCATAGCTACAAAGACGTTGAGCAGAAGCACTCGTCGGTTGTGAAGGAATGGCTGATATCATCATGGGTCTTAGGTGTTCTTGAGTAACTTATTCTTGAGTAACAAAGCGAAGGTGATTGACTCCCTCTATTTTAATTTTTACAAATGAGAGTTTAAGTTTACTAAAAATAATTGTTAAATTTATACTAAATTTTATATTTGTTGACAAAATTAAATATAAGAGGTATTGACATTTAACTTGATCAATGAATTAGAGGTGGCGATGAATAAGCGGTTTAACATTGAACCTCCCTGATTAAGATTTAGCAACAGGGAAGCAGGAATGAGAAACAGACAACACGCCATGGAAACGCCTCTTACATTTAGCTATTATTTTGTAACAAACTTATACAGTTTTTTCGGAAAAATCAGATGGCGTTGATCGGCTACGAACATGAGACTAGAAAGATTCAGGCTCAAGTAACTTAGAATTGTTACAACACTCCTCGCAGCTTACGAGAATGATCCACTAAACTCTCAGCAAACTGATCTAAACGCTTCGAGAGTTTCTCATCTAAAAGCTTGCCATCTTCACCAAACGCTTGCCACGCTCGACCAAAAGCGATTTGCTCAGGAATCACCCAACCATGAACCCAACGGATAATCAGCCGGAGTTCATTGAGGGCATTACTATTGGCTTGACCGCCTAACACGCTAAGCAGCCCTGTCACTTTACCCGATAAATGGTCAAATGTCATCAAATCCAGGGCATTTTTGAGTACCCCACTCACGCCCCCATGATATTCCGGTGTAACCAAAATTAAGCCATCGGCTTCCTGTACCGTTTCCCGTAACCGGATGACATCGGGATAACCGGGATAGTCATCGCTACCGATACAAAATGGTAACTGCATCTGTCGCAGGTCAAGAATTTCGGTGGATGCGCCCAAGGCTTGCACACGCTGGATGGCTAAGGTTAAGGCTTGATAGCTATAGGATTTAGCTCGCAGGCTACCATTGATGCCAACAATTTTTACCATGTTTCGCCGATTAATACTTTCTAATACAAAATACCTTAGTTCCCTGGTTACTGACATCCCACACCCCACACCCCACACCTTGCCTAGTTTTCCAGTCCCTGATCCCCCCTTCAGTTTTCAGAAAACACGATTGCATCCTCTCCTAGTCACGGCTAGATTGGAGGAACGCTAAACTAGAGGTTGGGAAGCAGTTGAACGTGCCGCGTCACGCCTTGGCAGCATTATGCTGCGAGTTAATAGACAGGACCAACAAGGGAAATTATTCGATGAACAACAGTTCCTGGATGAGATCATGGATGGGACATGAACCGCGTAGAGGTTCAACGAGTAAGCCAAAGCCGCCACAGAATAAACTTCGTTATTGGTGGCGTATGGTAACCAGCTTAGTGATCGTTCAAGGTGTGATGTTGGGTGTCCCAGCCCAAGCGCAACAGACGGAACAAAAGCCATCGTTAAGCTATGGGCAGCTTTTGCAGAAAATTGATGCCTGCACGCCGCCCCCCTCATCCCCAGAGGAAGAGATCCCACCGAGTCAGACATCGAAAACGGATTGTACGATCAAAAAAGTTGAACTTGACCCCGCCCGTGATGTTGCTAGAGTCTACTTAGCCGGACAGGAAGACGCCGAACCGCCCCAAGAAATCATGCTACTGGAGCAAAATGGCGAACTGATTGGCAAATTGCGGAACACCAATATTCCCTTGGATGTAACGCCAACCACGAATAATTCCGCCGCTTTAGGGTTGGTGATGCAGTTATTTTTGCTCTTACTCTTACTCGCCGGACTGATGATGATTCTGCGCCGTTCGGCGAGTAGTTCCGGTCAAGCGTTAAACTTTGGCAAATCCCGCGCTCGCTTTCAGATGGAAGCGAAAACAGGGATAGAGTTTGGGGATGTAGCAGGGATTGAAGAAGCGAAAGAAGAATTGCAAGAAGTTGTTACGTTTCTCAAACAACCGGAACGGTTTACCGCCATTGGTGCGCGTATTCCCAAAGGGGTTCTGTTAGTCGGTCCTCCGGGTACAGGAAAAACCATGCTGGCAAAAGCGATCGCGGGAGAAGCGGGGGTTCCGTTCTTTAGTATCTCTGGCAGTGAGTTTGTGGAGATGTTCGTCGGGGTGGGTGCCTCGCGAGTGCGGGATTTATTCAAAAAAGCGAAAGAAAATGCTCCCTGCTTAATCTTCATCGACGAAATCGACGCCGTTGGTAGACAACGGGGTGCGGGTATCGGTGGAGGTAACGATGAGCGAGAGCAAACCCTCAACCAGTTACTCACGGAAATGGATGGATTTGAGGGGAATACGGGGATTATCATTATTGCGGCGACCAACCGTCCCGATGTTTTAGATTCCGCCCTGCTTAGACCTGGGCGATTTGATCGCCATGTGATGGTAGATCTGCCTACCTACAACGGACGGCTGGGGATCTTGGATGTCCATAGTCGGAATAAGAAATTAGCACCGGAGATATCCTTAGAAGCGATCGCCCGACGCACTCCGGGATTTTCTGGCGCGGATTTGGCGAACCTGCTCAACGAGGCGGCGATCCTCACCGCCCGACGGCGTAAAGAGGCAATCACACCCCTAGAAATTGATGATGCCATCGATCGCGTCAGTATTGGTCTGCAAATGACGCCGCTTCTGGATAGTAAGAAAAAGCGATTAATTGCTTACCATGAGGTCGGACATGCCCTGCTGATGACCATTCTGAAAAATTCTGATCCCTTAAACAAGGTGACAATTTTGCCCCGTTCCGGTGGCGTGGGTGGGTTTGCCCAACCCTTACCTAATGAAGAATTTATGGATATCAGTCGCTCTACTGATCTGGGGGATTTGTATTTGCCTCGGACGTGGCTCATTGATCAGATTACCATTGCCTTAGGGGGTCGGGCTTCGGAAGAAGAAGTCTTTGGTCATGGTGAAGTGACCATTGGTGCGGCTAGTGATATTAAGAAAGTGGCAGAACTGGCGCGTGAGATGGTGACTCGGTATGGGATGTCTGATTTAGGTCCGGTTGCTCTGGAACGCCCGAACAGCGAAGTGTTTCTCGGCGGCGGTTGGACACAGCGATCTGACTATTCCGAAGAAGTTGCCGCTAAAATCGATCATCGAGTTCAAGCGATCGCAATGCAATGCTATGAACAAGCGCGTCAGCTAATTCGCGACAATCGACCGTTAATTGATCGCTTAGTGGACATTTTGTTGGAACAGGAAACCATTGAAGGGGAACAATTCCGACAAATTGTTGCCGAACACACCCAACTGCCAGAAAAACAAATGGCGGTGATACATTAGGAAGGCAGAAGGCAGAAGGCAGAAGGCTGTAAGGTTTATGTCATCTGCTTTTTCGTCTATTGTTAACGGGTGAATTATGTTCGCTGTGTTGCCCATTGAACAGGTTAAATCGACTCGTTGACGCTATTTTTCAGATAATACCTGAATGAAAACCACTATTAAGTAGGAGGAGAGTTTGCCGATGAGTTTAGTTATTTCTGATGAAATTATTCGGGCTAGTGGATTATCTGAACCTGAATTCCTCTTAGAAATTGTTCTGCTGCTATTTAAGCAGAAAAAAATCAGTCTGGCTAAGGCAAGTCATTTGCTAGGGATGCCCCGGATTCGGTTTCAGCACGAATTAGCGTCTCGTCAGATTCCGATTCACTATGATGTGGAGGATTTTGAGACGGATTTAAGCAATTTACGGGCAGCAGGACGGTTGTGATTATTATTAGTGATACGTTTCCTAAATAATGCTCCTTAATTCGATTCCTTAGTTCGATGCTGTTTGCCGTCGGTACATTTCCCGGAGAACTAAGGCGGGGTCAATGTATTTGTCGGCGTACTTTAACCCCCAATGCAAATGAGGACCCGTGGTGCGCCCCGTCATACCCACACGACCAATTCGGGTGCCGGTGGGTATTTGTTGACCTTTCCAAATTTGAATCCCGCCACTGCGATCGCTCAAATACATACCTTGGTTATCTGTTTCGACATGACCTTTGAGGTGACAGTAGATATGTTTCCACTCACCGGATTGGATGGTAATAGACGTGCCACAGGCGGTATTATCGGAGAGGGATACCACCTGACCTGCCCACCAGTTGCGAATGTAACTGCCTTCGGGTGCGGCGATGTCTAAGCCGCGATGAAATTCTGTACCTGAGCCACGGGGAGAACGACGGTAGCCGTAGGGAGAGGTATAAGCCTGAAAATTCTCAACGGGAAACGAACCTCCCTGCCAATAGGTGTTGGTGTTGGTCGTTATCTGAGTAGGCATAACCTCTGAGGCGGTCACTCGGTGTTGGGTGATGACTCCCCAGAGGATAAGACTGATTAAACTTAGTCCAGCGAACAGGAGAAAGCGTTTTACGGTTGTCTTGTGTTTTTTGTGTCGTTGGCGTGGAAATACTCCTGACATTTCCTCACTCCTCGATGGGATGAACTTTCCAAGTGGTTAGCTTCGCTACCTTAACATGAATGGTACTGACTGGTATGCTGGTGGGTTTCGACTTCGCTCAACCCACCCTCCGGTATATCAAGGGTTTCGGCAATCTTAAACGGCTTCAGTTAGCTGCCTTAAACCTTAACATTTCCCAGCCTGAGATAGGTAGATCAGCATCAACTTTTTTCTTAGAACATGCGACAATTTACTGAGGCGGATACCGGGCTGGCAAGGCTATTATGGATTGGGGAGTATGTCAGGGATAGCACAAAACATTACTGTAGGTTGGGTAGAGCGTAAGCGTTACCCAACAAGAGATTTTGGGAGTTGGGTTACTCTGCGAGAAGGCTCCGCCTACGTTCCTCAACCCAACCTACACAGGTGATATGCTCCCAATGGATTGTGGCATAGTAACGCTTCCTGTTTCAGCGAGACGCCTGAAAATTTTGATGGTGATTTCTACCTTCTTTCAATGTCTTCCACCCTTTATACTTTAGACTTCAGATGACAGCGACGGTCAAAATTCAGCCTTCTGGCTTCTGCGTTCGGTATCCCAAAACCTCCTGGCGAGTCACCTTTGTTGAGGAAGCGTCCGGGAAGTTTAGGTTTTCACTGATTGGATCTGATTTTAAGTTTGAACCCAGAGATCGCTATCGTTACCCTTCTCATGATGATGCTAAACGCGCTGCTGTTTGCTTTCTGGAGTTGATGAAACGGTTAGCTCGTTCCCGGATGCGCTTAAGCGTGCTAGCTGAGATTGGTCTGTTGAAATTCCCCCAACACCAGCATCGAGGTTATAAAGTGTGGTTGGTAGTAGACCGCGCCCGTTATTCCTGGGAAGCCACTCGACGAGATGGTCTTTGTATTCGATCGCAACGCTGGTACAAGCGACCGGAAACGGCGTTATCTAAAGCACAGCAGCATATTGACTGCGAGTATGCCAAGTCTCAGATCCGGGATGTTATTGGCTGGGTTTAGCGTTTTATTTAAGGCTCCAAGTGCAGAATCTAATGATCTACCATGTCAATAAGATCTGGATATACTCTACCCGTCTTTGCCTGTGCTTCCGCTATGGCGGCGTTGCAGTGGTTGCGCCAAGCTAAACCCCTAGATGCCGTATCTGTAGATTTAATTGAACCTCAAGAAACGGCAGAAATTCCGATTGAGCAAGTCGCCGGAATTCACCCAGGAATGGCGTTGGCAATTACCCGCAGTGATCCGGGGGATAACATTGATCTAACCCGAAATACTCCGATTTGGGCAGTTGTGGAATGGGGACAATCTGAGCAAATCGAACAGGTACAGATAGTCGGCGGTGAAGGTATTGGGCGACAATTAAATGCCGCCGGAAAAGCGGCAATTTATGCCTACGCTGAGACGTTATTACAACGGAATCTCAGTCGCTTACTTGCACCCGATGAGAAAATTCAGGTGACAATTATTTTACCCGAAGGACGTAAACTGGCAGAACGGACATCGAATGCTGCATTTGGTGTGCTAGAAGGATTATCATTGTTGGGAACGACAGGTATTTCTCAACCGTTAAGCGCTCCTGATCAACTGCAAGCTTATCGCGAACAACTGCAAATAAAAGCCCTCTGTTTTGATTGTTTAGTCTTCTGTGTGGGAGAAAATGGGTTAAGTTTGGCGCGACAGATGGGCATTAATCCAGAGCAATTAGTCAAAACGGCAAATTGGCTCGGTCCCCTATTAGTGGCGGCGGGATTGCAGGAAATCCCCGGACTTTTATTATTCGGGTATCATGGTAAGCTGATCAAGTTAGCCGGTGGAATTTTTCACACCCATCATCACTTAGCTGATGGACGCTTGGAAATTCTCACCGCTCATGGCGCTCAAGTGGGATTACCCACGCCGATTTTACAGGCAGTTTTTACCAGTCCCACCACCGAAGCCGCGTTGACCTATTTGCGGCAATTGGATGCTAAGGAGGGGAGTGATTGGGTGAATCAGATTTATCGGGCGATCGCGTCTACGATAGATAAACGTAGCCAAGACTATATTTATAAGCATAGCCAGCAAGAAGTACAAGTCGGTTCCCTGTTATTTGATCGCAACCGCCAAGTCATCGTCACTAGCCCAACGGGAGCAACATTACTTTCGCAATTATGTTAAGTTGGTAAGAATATCTATAAAGCTTGGCTCCATCTGTTAAACCAATAGATTCTCGCTGATCAGTAGCAGACTTGCTCAGCGAGATATATCCTTATCTTACTCAAATTGCGCTTACAGGACAAAGCAGTGACTAGACCAACAGGAAACGCATCTCAACCAGTAGAGACATTACCCACAACCACTCTACAAAACCAATTACATCGCCAGATGATTGTGATTCTGGATTTTGGCTCTCAATATTCAGAACTCATTGCTCGTCGTATCCGCGAAACTCAGGTGTATTCGGAAGTTATCTCCTATCGCACCAGCGCCGAACAACTCCGACAACTGAGTCCCAAAGGAATTATTCTATCGGGAGGTCCGAATTCCGTCTACGATGACGCTGCACCTCAGTGTGATCCCGAAATTTTGCTTATGGGTATCCCTATCTTGGGGGTTTGCTATGGGATGCAGTTAATGGTACAGCAACTAGGTGGGAAAGTAACTCGCTCTCAACGGGGAGAGTATGGCAAAGCCGAGCTGCATATCGATGATCCCACGGACTTGTTGACGAACGTGGAAGAAAGTTCAACGATGTGGATGAGCCATGGGGATTCCTGTCAGGAATTGCCAGACGGCTTTGAAGTCCTAGCCCATACCGATAATACTCCTTGCGCCGCGATCGCGGATCACCAGAAGCATCTCTATGGGGTGCAGTTTCACCCGGAAGTAGTGCATTCAGTTGGCGGTATCGCGTTAATTCGCAATTTCGTGTATCACATCTGCGACTGCGAACCCACTTGGACGACAGAAGCCTTTGTCGAGGAAGCCATTCGCGAAATTCGCGCCAAGGTGGGGGACAAACGGGTATTGCTGGCTCTTTCCGGTGGTGTGGATTCCTCCACCCTCGCCTTCTTATTGCACAAGGCGATTGGCGACCAATTGACCTGTATGTTTATTGACCAAGGCTTCATGCGAAAACTGGAGCCAGAACGGTTGGTTAAGCTATTTCAGGATGAATTCCATATTCCTGTAGAATATGTTAACGCCCGCGATCGCTTTCTGGCTCGACTGGAAGGGGTGACTGATCCCGAAGAAAAGCGTCGCCGGATTGGTCATGAGTTTATTCGTGTCTTTGAAGAACAATCCAAAATCCTGGGTCCTTTTGACTATTTGGCTCAGGGTACGCTTTACCCCGATGTGATTGAGTCGGCGGATACTAATGTTGATCCCAAAACCGGGGAACGAGTGGCGGTGAAAATTAAGAGTCATCATAACGTCGGGGGTTTACCCAAAGACTTGCGCTTTAAGCTAGTGGAACCCTTACGGAAACTCTTCAAAGATGAAGTTCGCAAAGTGGGACGTTCCATTGGTTTACCCGAAGCAATTGTTCGGCGTCATCCCTTCCCCGGACCCGGATTAGCGATTCGGATTATTGGCGAAGTCACCGCTGAACGGCTGAATATTCTGCGCGATGCGGATTTGATTGTGCGTCAGGAAATTAATCGCCACGGACTTTATAAAGAACTTTGGCAAGCGTTTGCTGTTTTACTCCCGATTCGCAGTGTTGGGGTAATGGGGGATCAGCGCACCTATGCGTATCCGGTTGTGCTGCGTTTGGTCAGTAGTGAGGACGGGATGACGGCGGATTGGTCACGAGTTCCTTATGAGTTACTCGAACTCATTTCTAATCGGATTGTGAATGAAGTTAAGGGTGTGAATCGGGTGGCTTACGATATTACCTCTAAGCCACCGGGAACGATTGAGTGGGAATAGTCAATATAGAAGTACCTGGACATAAATTCTGTCCGATGTACTAAGAAAGTAGGGGGATCAGGGGAAGCAGGGGAAGTTCTTAATCCACCTTTGAGAACAGATACAGATTCAAAACCGGCTTCCCGCAGTTGGGATGCGGCTTGATTGCTTTGTTGATCATTGTCAGCGTAGACGTAGATCTCACGTTGCGGTTCGAGACTGGATATGGCACGATCGATTAATTCATCCATCGGCATAGGCACCGCACCTCTGATCCGAGCCTGGTTAAAAGCCGCGCGATCGCGAACATCCAGAATGGTCAATGCCGGTTCACCCCATTGGAGGCGGGATTTAACGGCTTGAGCGCTAGACTCTGGCATCTGTTGGGGTGGTGGGGTAGGAACTGCCTCAGCTACGTTTTCCTTTGCCTCGGCGATGGGGTTCGTTGTTTGGGGATCTGACATAATAGTTGTGTAGTGATAAGTCCTAATTAACTCACCACACTCAAAGTTGCCTTCTACAAACGTCTTTCTTTAGACATAAGGTTTAAAAATCTGTGCAACCTGATAAGTTCAAATACTTAGGCTTCCTTGACCAAATAGCTTGCGGCTAACTCAGTCGGACTTATCTGTTCGTAAGGTTCAAAGGGTTGATGAATCCAGGGATTGTCGGGTAAATAGTCCATGTAATAATCAGGGGTGATCAGGGAGTGAGCTTTGTACCACAGAACCGCCGTGCGAATCTCTTCCAGTTCATTCCCATATCGTTCCTCTAGCCAATTCATCGATTCCCGTAGGCTAACGCCAGAATCCACTAAATCATCTACCAGCAGCACACGATTCCCTAAGGTTTCCGTTGTCATCGTCAGATGGTGGGAAAACGTGATTTCACCTCGAACACGGTTTTGGGAACCCCCATAAGAGGATGCAGCAAGAATCGCTAAGGGTTTACCATAAATTCGGCAGAGGATATCCCCCACCCGCAGTCCTCCTTTAGCAATGCAGACAATTTGGTTAAACTCCCAGTTGGCTTGATAAATCTTGACAGCTAGGCGTTCAATTTTTTTATGGTAT
Source organism: Coleofasciculus sp. A1-SPW-01 (assembly GCF_040217205.1). Lineage (NCBI taxonomy): Bacteria > Bacillati > Cyanobacteriota > Cyanophyceae > Coleofasciculales > Coleofasciculaceae > Coleofasciculus > Coleofasciculus sp. A1-SPW-01. The sequence goes on from NZ_JAVJNP010000072.1 coordinate 19,433, forward strand.
TCTGACCAAGTAACATATAGGTCTGACATAAGTATGGTTTAGTAAAGGGTCAATCGGGATAGAATGGTTGCCTTAAATCCTAAATAGGACACCAGGAATAGGAAACGGAAAACAGTAGGAAAGTGGTTCGAGTGTTTTTTTGTCATTAGCAACTAGCCTAGGATTTCATGCCTGATTGGGACATGCTCTATAAGTTATAAATGTGACGCCCCCAAAATACCCTATTCCAACTTTTGCCCACTTTCTCTATTTATTGATTACCTAAACGCTTTTCTGGAACTGTAATATAAGTTACACTTAAACGAGAGTTGGGGAGACATTTAAAAGTGACCTATCGAATTTTAAGCCTAGACGGTGGAGGCATTCGCGGCATTATCTCAGCCGTCATCTTAGCAGAAGTTGAACGAGTTCTCAACCAACCTTTGAAGATTACATCGCAGAGAACCAACAGAGGCTGAAAGATTTTTTAACCTTGTAGGGGAGGGTTTAGGGATTCCATACTAGCGAGTTACCAACAACTGAACAACAAAACCCACCCTTATTCATAATCAATACGCTAATGACACCCAAAGCCCATAAACAATTCGCTCAACATTGGCTGCGTAGTGAAAAAGCCTTAAATCAAATCATAACAGCCGCGAAGTTGCAGCCACGCGATCGCCTGCTGGAGATTGGTCCGGGAACGGGTGTGCTGACGCGGCGACTCTTAGGGGAGGTGGAGTCATTGGTGGCGGTTGAGATTGACCGGGATTTGTGCCAACGTTTGGTCAAAAGTTTAGGTCAAAACGAGAATTTTTTACTCTTACAAGGTGACATTCTCTCCCTAAACTTAGCCGAACATCTCGCCGCCTTTCCTCATTTTCAGTCTCCCAATAAAGTCGTTGCTAATATCCCCTACAACATTACTGGACCAATTTTGCAAACGCTGCTGGGAACCATCGCCCAACCGATTACTCCCGCTTTTGAGTTAATTGTACTCTTGGTGCAAAAAGAAGTGGCACAACGATTATGTGCGAAACCAGGTTCTAAGGCATTTGGTGCATTATCGGTGCGGGTACAATATCTGGCAGACTGTGACTGGATCTGTGATGTCCCAGCCATTGCCTTTTCCCCACCGCCAAAAGTTGACTCCGCCGTTGTCCGCTTGCGTCCCCGAATTGTAGACCCCTCAGCCGATAACCCCCAACAGCTAGAAACCTTAGTCAAGCTGGGTTTTGCCAGTAAGCGGAAAATGTTACGAAATAACCTCAAATCCCTGTGCGATCGCGATAAAATTAACCAATTACTCGAACAAGTAGACAGTCATCCCCAAGCCCGTGCTGAAGACTTGAGCGTTAGCCAATGGGTTGCTCTGGCTAATCGCTTAAACGAGACAGAAGGGGGAGCAGAGGAAGCAGGGGAAGCAATGTAGAGACGTGCCATGGCACGTCTGGAAGCTGGGAATTGACTGATGGATTATGTCCACAAAGCTGCACGAGTAACCTATTCGATGTAATTTATAATTCATAATTTATAACTCATCATTCCCATGCGTTCCTATTCCCTAATCGCCCCTGCCAAAATTAATCTGTATCTAGAAATACTAGGCGATCGCGCCGATGGCTATCATGAACTGGCGATGATCCTGCAAAGCATTGAACTCGCTGATCAAGTGAGTGTCCGGGCTATTGGGACTCAAACCATTCAAGTTCACTGCGATCACCCGCAAGTCCCGCTAGATAAAACGAATCTGGCTTATCGGGCGGTGGAATTGATGAGTCAACAGTTTCCCGATTGCTGGGCGCAGTTTGGCGGTGTGGAAGTTACGATTAACAAGAATATTCCCGTCGCGGCTGGATTAGCGGGAGGGTCAACCAATGCCGCCGCCGTTTTGGTAGGATTAAATATGCTTTGGCAACTGGGACTCACGCAGCCAGAATTACAAGAGTTAGCCGCGAAACTGGGTTCAGATGTACCCTTTTGTCTAGCAGGAGGAACCGCGATCGCAACCGGGCGAGGCGAAGAACTTGATCCCTTACCCAATCTGGATTCGTTCTATCTGGTGTTAGCCAAACATCAAAATTTAGCCGTTTCTACAGCTTGGGCATATCAAACCTATCGGTCTCAGTTTAGCCATACTTATGGCCGTTCTGAGGGAGTCGATAAATCGATAATAACTGAAACGATAAATCTCCCCACTCGTGTGCATTCTGGTTCAATGGTTCAAGCAATTTCAAATAAAAATTTCGCCAAAATTGGTCAACTGCTGTACAACGATTTGGAGCAAGTTGTACTCCCTAACTATCCCCAAGTCCTGCAACTGCGGCAAGCCTTTGAAAATAACGGTGCATTAGGTACAATGATGTCCGGTTCAGGACCTACAGTATTCGCCCTTTGTCAGTCTCAGGAACAGGCTCAAGCGCTTTTACAACACGCCCAGTCAGAAATGTCTGATCCAAATTTAGGGTTTTGGGTGACGAAGTTTGCCAGTCATGGGATTCAAATTGTCTCCTAATAATGATTTAGAGAGAACAGGGAACAGGAAACGGGGAAGTAGGAGATGTAGAGACATAGTAGGAGATGTAGAGACGTAGCATGCTACGTCTCTACAGTTAAGGCGAATTTTGCTTATAACTTATGACTTATTGTATTAAACCGGGATGCCTGACACCGGAAAATATCGATTCCGCTCACTTTTGTCAAACCTGTGGGGAAAGGCTACAGCTAAAAGAACGCTATCGCCCTCTACGCCCCCTCGGTAGCGGTGGATTCGGCAGAACATTTTTGGCAGTTGACGAAGATATTCCCAGTCAACCCTATTGTGTGATCAAACAACTTTATCTGGCAAATTCCGCTCCAGAAACCTTGCCAAAAGCCAAAGAACTGTTTCAACAAGAAGCCATCCGTTTAGATGAATTAGGCAAGCATCCACAAATTCCCGCACTTTTGGCACATTTTGAACAGAATCAACAACTTTATTTAATTCAAGACTTTATTGCAGGGCTAACCTTGAGCGAGGAGTTAAAGCAGCAGGGACATTACAACGAAGAGCAAATTTGGGAATTATTGCGTGAACTATTACCCTTGATTCACTATATTCATTCCCATCGTGTACTCCATCGAGATATTAAACCAGCCAATATTATCCGCCGCCAAGATGACGGGAAGTTAGTGTTAATTGATTTTGGTGTTGCTAAATTGCTGACGGATACCGCCTTACTGCAAACGGGTACAATTATTGGTAGCCCCGAATATATGGCTCCCGAACAACTTAAAGGCAAAGCATTTTGGGCAAGTGACCTGTATAGTGTGGGAGTAACCTGCCTTTATCTAATGACTCAGGTCTCTCCCTTTGACCTGTATGATACATTCAATGAAACCTGGGTGTGGCGGGATTTTTTACCCCCTGAAACCCAGATTAGCGATCGCCTAGGCAAAATCCTGGATCAGTTAACTCATGCTAGTCTCAAACAACGCTATCAATCGGCTGATGAGGTGATCACAGATTTGACCCCTGCTATCTCTCCTCCCGTAGGCACTCATTTTATCAACCTTTGGCAACCCAAAACCCGCAAAATTAAACGAAATAGTCTCACCTCAGAAGTGGGAATTGACTATCAGCGATTAAAGCAACTCTTAGCCACCCATAAATGGCAAAAAGCAGATGAAGAAACCTGGATAGTATTAGGTCAAGCCTGTGGCAAATTCCCCGGTTATTATCTAAAGTTGAGTGATATTCAAGAGTTACCCTGTGAAGACTTGCGGACTTTGGATCAGCTATGGATGAAATACAGTAAACACCATTTTGGCTTTACGGTGCAAAGCCGCATCTATCAAGAGGTTGAAGCCGATTATCCCAGTTTCTGCGATCGCGTGGGTTGGTCAATTCATAATCCTCGCGTTCCGGATACAGCCTATCAGTTTAATCTTAAAGCTCCAGCCGGACATTTGCCATCCCGTCGCTGGGTGGGAGGCTATTACGACTGGTGGCGTCATGCTGAAGTTATGGCGGCTAAGTTGGAACAATGTGGTTTGTAGTAGGGGCTTTAGCCCTGGATCATCAGCCTAATTTCTCCCTTTTGGGGGACGATCTGGACACCAAAATCTTGATACTAAATAAAATAGGCTCGGAGGCTTTTGTTCGGATGATATGTAGATTTGATCCGAACAAGCAAAAAACTCCGATAACCATTGCAGTGTAAAGAATATGGAGAATAAAATTATGAATACCCAAGATCAAGCACGGAAAATTGCCACTCAAGAACGTCTCGCCGACGAGCAGTTAAAACAAAACATGCTCAACCGCGCAGAAGCAGAAGTCGAAGCGCCCTCGGCTGATACCCCGACTCAAGAACGAAGCCGAGAATCAGCAGCCCAGCAGCGTGAGGAAAGCGAACACTTGCAAGACACCATGCAGAGTCGCGCTGAAGCCAACACACCCTAATGTTGTCGGCTGAATTTCTGAAATGTAGTAGTGTGACACACCTAAATTGATGGTTAAGAATTGGGTTCGCAGTAGGGAACCTTAGCCCTAGATTTTGTTGGGTTTCCTACAACCTATTTCACCATTTTAGTGGTGTCATGCCAGTAAGCTGTCATGCATTTAAATTGGGTATTAGTAGCGAGCAAGATGCAAAGCCTGCGGCATGGCTTCGCTAAACGCACTACACGGCTTTCGCCATTATTGATATTAAGGTTTAAATGCCGAACAGCTTATCATGATCATGTCTGTTAGAATTCCCATCAATCAATGTTAACTATCCCATTTTAATTTAATATGAAGGGCGGGTTTTGTTTAGAGGTTATCGGTAGATAGCAAAATTAAACAGCTAAACCCGCCCCTACAAATAGACATAAGACGTAGCTTGCTTCTTGCTCCCTTGAGTATGGCAAATGACGAATGGCAAATGACAAATGACGATCGCCGCCATTCACTTTACATTTCTTCACCTGTTATAAATGTTGACCTAACTCTTGTCGCAGGCGATAGAGAATCATATCCGGTTCAACTTGATTAAGAATATCTTGAATCACTGTACTCGCACCTAAAGGTCCCCAAGTGCAGCCTTGTTCCAGATACACTTGCGCCGCATGACCAACCGTATACGCCCCATACCCGGCAATCCCAGCTTGAGTCACGGCGGTTCCAGCAAAAGCCGTAACTCCGCCAATACTGGCAACGGCTGAGGCACTTTTACCCATTCCCAACAGCGCACTACTTCCCAGTTCACCCAACAGTAAACCACCGGAACTAATTAATATTTTGCGCCATAATTTTCCCGCTTCATAACTTGTCATTGGTAAACCGTAGAGTCGCGATAAGGAACGAATCAGTGCCAAGTCTGCTACAGTTCCCCCTAAGATATCTAAGATACCAATCGGATTCAGCGCTACTGCCAAGGCTTTATACTTAGCAAAACGCCAGATTAAATCTTCGGCTTCCGTCTTACGTTGTGCCATAGTTTTCTGGGCAATGCTAACTTGGGCGGTTCGGGCTTGAAATAGGGCATTAAGTGCCAAGAGCGATCGCCCTTCGCGATTGAGTATCCTTAAAATGGCTTGCTGCAACTCATCTACCTGCGGCGGTAGGGTTTCCCATTCATAACTGACGCTTCCATCGGGCAATTCCACCCGCACTTGTATAGGAGACGGTTCTGCGGCTACCCGAACAATCTCCTCTGGTGATAACATCTTTTGTAAACGGCGATCGCGGGGAGTACCTGTACCCAGTTCTTGCAGTTGCTGGTAAATTGCCTCTCTATCTTGTTCCGGATACAAATCAATTTTGTTAAATACCAGAATCAGCGGCTTTTGGGCTTGTCGCAGTTCCGACAACGCCAGATACTCCGTGCGGGTAATATCCCCAGCCACGACAAATAAAATTAAATCCGCCTCAGACGCCACCTGTTGCGCCATCTGCGCCCGTGCTTCTCCCTGAACTTCATCCAATCCTGGTGTATCAATTAACTCAACTTGCACTTTCCCCTCACCACCGGGCGTCCAACGTACCGACTTGGGCCACTGGGTTACCCCATGCAAGGGACCCGTTTGCAAGATTTTCTGACCCAGCAACGCATTGACAACAGCCGATTTCCCACGACTGACTAAACCAAAGGTGGCAATACGAATCACGCCTTGGTCAAGTTTGTCTAAGCTAAACTGCAATACCTCCAGTTCATTCTGGAGTGTCGCTTGCAGTTCCACATCGGGAAGGGGGCGGCGGTGATGCAAGTTGTTGTACCAGAATAAAGTGTGCCGCAAACTGGCACGAGCGCGGTGAATATAGTAGTCTTGGCGATTTCGGGTGGGTTTAGGGGAAGAGGATTGTGATTGACTCAAGGTTAGATGGAATAGGGATAGGTTACAGATCTATTGTCGTCTAACGAGCGATAGGTATGTTGTTGCTTACCTGGAATGGCAACAAAGCAATCAGCAAGTTCACATCTGTGGGTTAAAGTTCACAAAAACAAACAATACCCAGAATATTTGGTAGCGTGACATTACCTTAATTAAAGATTGAAGGAGTTCAAGATGATTATGGGTATCTCTAGACTTGCGATTGTAACTTTTGGTGTTGTTTTGGGAGTAGGGATCGCTAAGAGTGACTCTGCCCTAGCTGCATCATTTACAGGATTAGGAGATCTACCTGGCGGTGATTTTACTAGTGCGGCTATTGGTTTGTCAGCCGATGGTTCTGTTGTGGTGGGAATAAGCAACAGTTCCTCCGGTGATGAAGCTTTTCGCTGGACGGAAGCGGGAGGGATGCAAGGACTGGGGGATTTACCTGGGGGTGATTTCAGCAGTGGTGCATCTGGTGTGTCAGCCGATGGTTCTGTGGTTGTAGGATTTGGCTCTAGTGCTTCTGGTCGTTCTGGTTATGAAACTTTTCGCTGGACAGAAACGGGAGGGATGCAGGGACTCGGTGACGGTGCTGATGGTGGTTTTATCAGTGGAATCATTGATGTGTCAGCCGATGGTTCTATTGTTGTGGGGACTGATGGCAGAAGTTCTTCGGGTCGTGAAGCCTTTCGCTGGACGGAAGCGGGCGGAATACAGGGACTGGGTGACCTACCTGGAGGTTTTTTCAACAGTTCAGCTTCTGGTGTGTCAGCCGATGGCTCCGTGGTTGTAGGGTATAGTTCTAGTGCCTCTGGTGATGAAGCCTTTCGCTGGACGAAAGCGGGCGGAATACAGGGACTAGGTAAGTTACCTGGGGGTCGTTCCTCTGTGGCTTGGGATGTGTCAGCCGACGGTTCTGTGGTTGTGGGAATGGGCTCGTCGAGTAACTCGGGTTTTGAAGCTTTTCGCTGGACGGAATCGGGCGGAATCCAAGGACTAGGAGATCTTCCTGGAGGTGATTTCTACAGCATAGCTTATGGCGTATCTGCAGATGGTTCTGTTGTTGTCGGTAGCTCTTCTGGTGGTGGAGCCTTTATCTGGAACAGCACTAAAGGTATGCGTTCTCTGCAACAGGTTCTGGAAAGTGACTTTGAGTTAAATTTAACAGGCTGGAGTTTGGGAACGGCTCGTGCTATTTCTAATGATGGTTTAACTATTGTTGGTTATGGAACTAATCCTCAAGGAAATACTGAAGCCTGGATAGCGCGGCTCGATTCCAACACAGAGCCAGTTCCAGAACCCCTTACTATTCTTGGTTCAGCTACCGCTTTAGGATTTGGAGCCTTATTCAAGCGAGAGCATGTGAAGTACCCTAACTTGCTTCGCTGAAGTTAGGGCTTCCAACTTAGCTAAACAAGGACGGTCTTATTCGTCTTTAGGATTTCCCGCTTCATCCGCCGATGCCTCTAAAGGTTGCCCTCTATTGGTCTTACTCAGCGTCCA
>NZ_JAVJNP010000073.1:0-38614 GCF_040217205.1 Coleofasciculus sp. A1-SPW-01
TAATCTCTCTTTTAAATAGTTACAGCTAACTGGCTAATTATCTCAAGGTATCAATCCTCAGTAAAGTGAGTATTTATGCTTAGTCTTCTCGGAGACGTGTCTGTAGCTTATCGTACTACATTTTGAAGTGCGGAGTGTAGGATAAAAGATGTAGCGGGCTATGTCGGGAATATAATACCTTTCTTGCTCCCCTCTCCCAAGCGTGGGAGAGGGGTTGGGGGTGAGGGCTGGTATAGTGAAAAAAGTTAGTTAGGCTAGAAACAGCACAATCTTTCATCCATTAATTTTATGGCAAGGGAACCGGGAATTAAAGTCGAACCGCCTGTTTCAGTCTGGAAAAAAGCGATAAAAGCCAATCCCAAGGGTTTATTCGCCTCATTGGGTAAAGCCGCCATTAACGGCATGTTTCTGAAATGGGATGACTTGGCGGAGAGTGGCGTTGAGGTTCTCGAAAACTTGGGATTAGAAGCAAAACCGGGAGAAATTGCGGGATTGCTGATTGTGCGTTCCCTGATGCAAGCGATGCAAGACTTGTTAGACGAAAATAGGGGACTTCTAATCCAGAAACCCGATAATCTTACAGAATTGTACAACAGTCTCAATGCATCGTTAACCAGTAACGAGTTAATCCTTGACCCCGACTTTTTCCAGCATCCCCAAAACTTGCCGATTGTGCAAGAAGCGAAGACGGGGTTTGCTCAGTGGTTAGAGGCGTATGTGGAGAAAAAGGTTGAAGCTGAAATGATCAGTAGTCGCCTCCCCGCTTACTTTGTTTTTGCCTTAAATGACCAATGGGTTAAGCATTCCCAAGTTTATATTGCCTTAAAAGAAGTTCTGGATACACCCTTTACCCAAGCCACGAAACGAGAACAGGGATGGTTACGGTATCGCGCACGGCTGCAAAAGCGGGTAGATGAACCGATATTTTGGGAAGCATTTAGCCTCAAACAAGTTTATGTGCCATTACGCGCCTATTATGAGCGAGAGGTGGCGGGACAATCAGAGCGAAAATTAGAACTAGGAATTAGTGAGAATAAAAACTATGAGCGAGTTATCGTAGATCTCAATAGTGAATTGGAAACTTGGTTACAGAATGCTGAAGCAGATGATGCGATTCGCTTAATCAGTGGAGGACCCGGAAGTGGTAAGTCATCCTTTGCTAAAATGTTTGCCGCACAACAGGCGGAAAAGGGAGAAATTCCAGTTCTGTTTATTCCCCTCCACTTATTTAAAGTATCGGATGACTTGGTAAAAGCGGTAGGGAAGTTTGTCCAGATTGAAGGATTCTTGTCTCACAATCCCTTGGACAGAGAAAATGGGGAATCGCGATTACTGATTATCTTTGATGGCTTAGATGAGCTATCAATGCAGGGTAAAATTGCCGAACAAACGGCTAAAGAGTTTGTCGAAGAAGTCCGGCGCGAAGTTGACTGCTTTAATTATCAGCATCTTCACTTACAGGTTTTGATTACAGGACGAGAAGTCGTGGTGCAAGCGAACCGCAGCAAGTTTCGCAAACCGCTTCAACTGCTGTATATTCTGCCCTATTTTGTGACAAAAAAAGAAAGAGATAGCCAAAAATATATTGATGATCAAAATTTGCTTGAGGAAGATCAACGCCAGCTTTGGTGGCAATCTTATGGTCAGGCAAAAGGTAAGCAGTATGATGGTTTACCGCCAGAATTAGACAAGGATAGTTTGGTTGAGATTACAGCGCAACCGTTATTAAATTATTTAGTAGCATTAAGCTTTGAACGGGATAAGCTGCGATTCTCAAAAGATACGAATCTGAATGAAATCTATGCTGATTTGCTGGATGCTGTTTACGAGCGAGGGTATGAAAAGCATGGCTATCGTTTGACTGAGGGGATTGAAAAATACGAGTTTATCGCGATTCTTGAGGAAATTGCCCTAGCTTGCTGGCATGGAGATGGTAGGACAACCAGTGTAAAAGAAATTGAGTATCATTGCGATAATAGTGGACTCAGGCAAATTTTAGATCGCTTTCAAGCCACCTTACAAGAAGACTCAAGAGCGAGTATCACTCGTTTGCTGACTGCTTTTTACTTTCGCGAAAGTGGAGAGATCCGGAATAGTGAGAAAACCTTTGAGTTTACCCACAAAAGCTTTGGGGAATATCTGACAGCAAAACGTATTGTTGAAGGAGTTCGGCTTATCCATGAAGATTTAGAAGAACGTAAGCTGAATTTTCGCAAAGGTTGTGATCAACGGGATGCCTTAGTCAGATGGGCGACTCTCTGCGGTTTGTCGGCGATGGATGAATACCTGTTTAAATTCGTCTGTGATGAAATGCGTTTACAGGATTTATCAGAGGTTCGCGATTGGCAAAATACATTATGTCGTTTGATTGAGTTTATGCTGCGTCATGGAATGCCGATGGAGGGTTTGAATCCTCGACAGAATTTTCAGGAAGAAACGCGACAGGCGCGAAATGCAGAGGAAGCGTTATTGGCTGTATTAAATGCCTGTGCGAGGGTGACGAGGGAAATTTCAGAGATTAATTGGCATTCTCCTGAAGCGTTTGGCTCATGGATATCAAGGTTACAAGGGCAGAACACAGATAGGAAAAATTTACTAGCTATTCAGTGTATTAGCTTTCTAGATTTGCAAGGTTGTAATCTCAGTTTCAGTAGTTTTTTTGGCGCCAATCTTGAAAAAGTTAATTTTGAAGGAACAGAGCTTGAAAGAGTAAATTTTCAACAGGCAAATCTAACTGTAGCAAATCTTCAAGGAGCGTATCTATATCAGGTGAATCTTCAAGAAGCAGATCTAGATGGTGCAGATCTTGCAAGAGCAAGTCTTGAAAGTGTAAATCTTCAAGAGGCTTGGCTAGGTGGAGCAGATCTTACAGGAGCAAGTCTTAAAAGTGTAAATCTTCAAGACGTATATCTCGGTGGAGCAGATCTTACAGGAGCAAGTCTTGAAAGTGTAAATCTTCAAAAAGCTTGTCTAGATGGGGCAATCCTTCAAGATTCTTATTTATATAATGTGAACTTAAAAGACGTTGACTTGGGCACCGTAAATCTTCAAGGAATACATTTGGAAAAGATGATAATTATAGAGTAATTTATCAAATAAAGTATTGACCTTTACAATGAATCTATTACCTAAACTTCTCGGCAAATCAATCCCTCAACTAAGCGCTCTCACCTTACTGTCTTTGCTCAATAAAACCTTGGAAAAGGGCGGGTTTACTAACATCTAGGTGAAAAAATACGATAACCATAAAACCCGCCCCTACATTGATATCAGAAACTTTCCTCACCGCCAACCCCTCTGCGAACCTCTGCGCTTTCCCTCTGCGTTCCTCTGCGTTAAAAAAAGCCAACATTCCCACCTCTCAACCCTAGAAATAAGGCGCGATCGCAAGCAAATTATATAATCAATCTAAACAGCACTAACCAAGCTTTACCATAATATTTTAGGCTAAGGGTTTAATCGCATTAACTTTGTAGGGGCGCAAGGCTTGCGCCCATCAAACCCCTACAATCTATTACTAACTATTCAATCAACGAAAATCTGTCGCCGCAAAAGACTCATCATTTCTCCCGAAGTACCATAAGGAATCGGTGGACTCCACTCGCGCACATCTGCAAACCGTAAGCGATGCAGCGTTTTAATGATACTGTTAATTCCTTTGCGGGAACCGATAACCATCACCTTGATAAATTCTTTTCTTGACACTGGATCAGTAGCAGCCTGAACAGAAACCTCAGCAGAAGGCAATTGACTGTCATTCGGCAAAAAGTATGCTTGCATTTGAGTTCACCTCTTTGACGTTCCAATTAGTCACATTTTTACGATAACACAACTTGTGACTAATTGGAACATTTACAGGATCATCACTCTCTGACACAATCAAAAGCATGGGAAGAGCAGGTAAAGCCCTCAAACAGACACTATCAATCTTTGGCATCAGCCAAAATCAGTTAGCGGCGGCGATGGGAGTCGGACACGCCAACGTTAGCCGTTGGGTTAATGAAGTCAGAGATCCCGGCGGTGAAACCATCCTAGAAATTCGCACAGCACTAGGACAAATTAATCCCGATGCGGCGGAAGAATTCATCCGGCTATATCTGACGATGCCGAAAAACGAGTGAAGGGTTATAACTCCACTTGGGGGTGACGCATTTGGATAGGAAAATCGGCGCGATCGCGAGAACTTATAACCCCAATATTTTCCCCATAACTTATGTTTTTAAACTTGACGGGCGGGTTTGATCGGAAATTGTATAATCAATCTAAATAGCACTAACTGAGCTTGAATGGGGAGCATGTCATCCTTGTAGGTTGGGTAGAGCGTAAGCGTTACCCAACGTCCTAACCTGTTGGCGTTGGGTTTCGTTCCTCAACCCAACCTACAATAAAATTTTGTGTTCTGACATACTCCCGCTTGAATAGCACTGAAATTAAGCGAAATATCGCCAATTTGGACGCCAGCCAATAAAGTTATCATCTTCAAGTTAAAGTAAGGATTGAACTTACTGGATAAATCTGTGAACCCGTTTTAACGGGTTTAAGCTTTAAGCCAGAACTTTAGTTCTCGGCTTATATCTCCCACTCTCAACTATGAAACTATTTCCCCTTCCCCGAAATAACCGCCTAATTATCGCCACCCTAATTAGCCTTTGCCTAATCCTATTTAGCTGGCTCAACTCCCCCCTCCATTCCACACCAACCAACCCCCAAACCGAACTCTTTAACCAAGTCTGGCAAACCGTCAACGATAACTTTTACGATCCCAACTTTAACGGCGTTAACTGGCAAAACATCAAAGACGACTATGAACCCAAAATCCGCCAAACCCAATCCAGGGAAGCCGCCGCCACCCTAATCAATCAAATGCTATCTGAACTCAACACCTCTCACACCCACCTCTACATCTCCAACCAACCCGCCTACTACCAAGTCTTAGGAATCTTTGCACCCAGAAACCGCGACTTACGCCAACAACTCAAACCCTTCTTTCCCAATGGCAAAATAGAATATACTGGCATTGGTATCGTCACCAAAACTATCGACAACCAAACCTTTATCAGCGCCATTCTCGAAGGAAGTCCAGCCGCTGAAGCCGGATTAAAAGTAGGCGATCGCATTCTGAATGTGGATAATCGACCCTTCCAACCCATTGAATCCTTTGCCGATCAAGCTGGTACTCCTGTCAAAATGGTAATTGAGCGATCGCCAAATCCCAACAGTCAGCAAGAAATCACCGTCACCCCTAAATTGCTGGATACAACCACCATGTATCTCGACGCCATGGACGCCAGCACTGAGATAATTGAACAACAAGGTAAAAAAATCGGTTATATTCATATCTGGTCTTATGCCAGTGATGACTATCAAGAACAGCTTGAAGAAGAACTCATCTATGGTCGTCTCAAACAAGCCGATACTTTAGTCGTAGACTTAAGAGATGGATGGGGAGGTTCACCACTCACCGCCCTGAACATCTACACCGCTCCAAACTTAAGCTTAACCACGATTTTCCGGGATGGTACAAAATATACTCACTACGCAGGCTGGAATAAACCCGTCGTCATGCTGGTAAATGAAGGAAGCCGCAGCGCTAAAGAAATTCTGGCGTATGGTTTCCAGCAATTCAATATTGGACCTGTTGTCGGTACGCCAACCCCTGGCGCTGTAGTGGCGGGGCGCCCATTTCTCATGTCAGATGGTAGCTTGCTTTACGTCGCCGTCGCTGATGTTTACGTGAATGGAGACGAACGACTAGAAGGGAAAGGAGTAACACCCGATATCCTGGTTCCCTTCTCCCCAGAATACGCCCAAGGCGCTGATCCGCAAAAAGAACGGGCGCTGGAGGTGGCGCTGGAAGCCATTCAAGAGTGAAATTAGGTTATTTAATAGCACTGCCCACCAGCCAAAATTTTAGACAACGCCCATCTTATACCAAATCCACCTTTGAAACCCCCTTTTTGCCCTGGCGACTAGAAGTCGCAGCTACACAAACAAAGTCCGCCTGCGCGGACTAGATTATAAAGGGGGTGGCTAACCCAGATTTGGTATTATACTGTGGCTGTATCCCACTTCAGATAAGGCAACTTCGCCGCTGTCTCCCGAACCTGGTCAACTTGCTTCACCAGTTGTCCGCAACTATCCCACGTTCCTGTAATTAAAGTTTGCCGTACCCCTTCAGGCATTGAAACAGAGGCTTGGAAGTCACCACTGCGAACGTCCATAGCTTCCAAATCTACCGTTATCGGCGCTTGCGGATTCTCTTCCAGGATTCTCTGTAACTGCTTCACGGTTTCCGGTTCAGCCGTGACACAGGGAACCCCCATTGCTAAACAGTTACCAAAGAAGATTTCCGCAAAACTTTCACCGACAAGGGCTTGTATTCCCCATTTTTGCAAAGCTTGAGGCGCATGTTCCCGCGAAGAACCACAGCCGAAGTTGCCGTTAACCACTAAAATATCTGCCCCTTGATACTGGGGGCGGTCAAACGGATGTTGCCCTTTTGCTTGGGCGCGGTCATCAGCAAAGGCTTTGTCTCCTAATCCCTCAAAGGTAACACAGCGCAAATAGCGAGCGGGGATAATTCTGTCGGTATCAATATCATTCCCCACAACCGGAACGCCTCGTCCTGACACGGTTTTAACTTGACTCATGGATTCACTCCTTTTTTTCTATAAAAAATATATCTCCATTTTCGCTAAGGGTGAGCAAAAGGAGGCGATTGAAATCGCTGCTACACAAACAAAGTCTGCCTGCGCGGACTTCTAAAATTATCAATATAAATTCTAGTCAACCTAAAATGCATCATAGTTGAGTTAGTGCTTTTACCATACAGTTAAGAGTAATATAAATCCTATTTAAATGTATTTACCATTGGATATAAAGATATAATCAACAGACGAATTAGGTTGGGTTGTATGCCTTAACCCAACCTATCTGATACTATCAGCTACTGCCGTTCATCCCTAATTTTCATAGAGAAGGCGATTGAGAATTTCTTGTCCTGCGGGATTGAATACCTGGAGACGAATAATTCTAGGATCATTGGGTCGCCATGCGACTTGATACTGATAATCCCCGTTGTTCCAGATATAAAGGCGGCGTTGAGGATTTCCCCGTACTTTCGCACCTCGGAGAACCAGGTTATCGCCGGTTCGTTGATTAGTACCGTAGTACGTCAGGGCGTTGTTGCTATAGTTAATCGTGACTGACCATTCACCCCCTTGAAATGTCCCCAGAGGAACCCTCGCTTGGGCGACGACAGGTGTTTTAATGATAAACTCGGTAATTGTAGGCGCAGATAGACCGAGAATGGTAGCAAGCGCGATCGCTCTCATATTCATAACTTTCCCTCCGTTGCTGTAACATAAGCCTGGAACGCAATTTCCGGCTAAAACGGTTAACTATAATTGAATTTCAACCCGTTTTAACTGAGATCTGGCAAAATTGGTAATACACCCCAAATGACTCGCTCGGTGGGCAGGATTCACTAACTCTAATATAAGCGTTTCCCGCGTTATAATACTTGCCCATGATCGCGGCGTGACTCAGCTAAAATTGTGGAATAGCTTTTACCATTGAGTCGGGCGCACGCCATGCGCCCCTACGGTTTCCGGGCTAATGGTTAATTCCTCCAATTATGTGTGCCGAACCACTACTGGCGTGACTCAGCTAAAATTGTGGAATAGATTTTACCATTGAATCGGGCGCACGCCATGCGCCCCTACGGTTTCCAGGCTAATGGTTAATTCCTCCAATTATGTGTGCCACGCCACTACATAAAATTGGCTCAAGCTTACTCCATTAAAGGCTTTGAACCCGTTTTAACGGGTTTTAGCTTTCAGCCAGAACTTTAGTTCTTGGCTGGCTGGCTGGCTGGCTTGATGGCTACTCACAATAACTGTCTAACATCAGAAACTTCCCCATTAACCGCCGCCGCTACCACCATCGCTGGACTCATTAACAGGGTGCGTCCCGTGGCTGAACCCTGACGCCCTTTAAAATTACGGTTGGAGGAGGATGCACTAATTTGATCCCCTTGTAACTTATCCGGATTCATCGCCAAACACATCGAACATCCGGGTTCGCGCCACTCAAACCCCGCTTCGACAAAAATTTTATCCAATCCTTCGGCTTCGGCGTCTTTTTTGACTCGTTCTGAACCCGGAACAACAAACGCCTTCACCCCTTGTGCGACTCGCTTCCCTTGGGCAAATTGGGCGGCTTCGCGTAAATCTGTCAATCGTCCATTGGTGCAACTTCCGATAAAACAGACATCCACTTTTGTTCCCTGAATCGGCGCACCAGGAATAAGCTGCATATACCGATAGGCTTCTTCGGCGATCGCACGTTCTGATTCGGGTAAACTATCCGGTATGGGAATCGCTTCATTTACGGCAATTCCCTGTCCCGGTGTAATTCCCCACGTTACCGTTGGCGCAATCTCTGCCGCATCAAAGGTGAGGATATCATCATAAACGGCATCGGCATCAGAACGCATACTGTTCCACCATTCCACCGCTTTATCCCAGTCTTCCCCTTTCGGCGCAAAATCTCGCCCTTTGAGATACTCATACGTGACCTGATCCGGATTAATATAACCACATCGGGCACCGCCTTCAATGGACATATTACACACCGTCATCCGTTCTTCCATCGTCATCTGCTCAAAGGTTGTGCCAGCATACTCATAAGCGTAGCCAACGCCACCTTTGACCCCTAGAGTACGGATAATGTGCAGAATCACATCCTTGGCGTAAACACCGGGAGGAAGTTTCCCGTTAACTTCAATTTTGCGAACCTTAAGTTTAGACAGGGCGAGGGTTTGCGAGGCGAGGACATCACGAACTTGAGATGTACCAATCCCAAACGCGATCGCACCAAACGCACCATGAGTTGAGGTATGGGAATCTCCACAAGCGATCGTCATTCCGGGTTGGGTTAATCCCTGTTCTGGAGCAATCACATGGACAATCCCCTGATTCCCCGATCCTATATTATAGAAGCGAATCCCATAATCCTTACAACTTTGCTCCAACACCTGCATCATCTCTTCGGCTAAGACATCCGCAAAAGGACGCGCCTGGTTTTCGGTGGGAACGATATGATCCACAGTCGCCACCGTGCGATCGGGATACAGCACCTTTAATCCCCTTTCCCGCAGCATCCCAAAGGCTTGGGGACTGGTGACTTCATGGATTAAGTGTAAACCAATAAAGAGTTGAGTTTGACCCGAAGGTAAAGTACCGACGGTGTGGGAGTCCCAAACTTTATCGAATAGTGTTTTCTCGCTCATCTGCAAAAGGTTGTTATAGGATTTAAGGATAATCACCAGTCAGCTATAGGATAGATGCTGGAGCTTTCTATTTTATCTAATTGTGGGGGTTTGGGGGAGCAATAAGACCCACGCCATAATTTTTAATTGGGCGTTGGGATACACTGGACTCCCCCAACATCAATGTGGTAAATTGACATCATCCTTCGATACATCTGCTCACAAAGCTAGTTGAAATTGCTGCACCGTGAGTTGATTCTCGAATTCGATAATCAACAACCAAGGCAAATCAAACTAACCAGTACCGCCGGGCTAGCGGGAATGGAAACTGCCTGTGCAGACGGTCTACCGGGGACTGAAATGTACTCGTTTCAGTCTAGGTAAGTGTCGAAATACCGCAAGGGAAAAACCAGGAAATCCAAGTTGTGAAGCTTGGAAGCCCACACCAAATCCAAGATTCTGGTGTGGGAGGATGTCACCGCGACTGTAGCATGAATCTGACCATTAAAAGAGCGATCGCATGGTTCCTGGAGGATGTGCGATCGCTCTTAGGTCGAATAGCACTGAAATAAGCATTTTGGGAACACCAAAACCCTTGAGCTACCGTAGGGTGGGCATTGCCCACCAGCATACCAGTCAGTGCCATTCCTCTTAGGTCAGTCTACGCCCCATCAACGACAGCGTAACGCACCAGTGAGGGTTAAGATAGTGAATTGTGGCTTTGCCGAACAAATTCTACTGACTGACACAGCTAAAATTGTGGGATAAATGTGACCATTGAACGCGCACAACCTGCGCCCCTACGGTTTCTGGATATAATTGTAATTCATCAAATAAGCTGTGCCACGCCACTACTAACTGACTAAGGTTTGCAATGCCTGCAAAAGATGCCTTTCATCAGCTCGTTAGAACTGCCCTTGAGCATGAGGGATGGACAATCACTCATGACCCCTATCGCATCGATTTAGGATTTGTGAATTTCTATATAGATTTAGGTGCAGAGCGGTTAATTGCGGCAACCAAAGATGGCGAAAAAATTGCTGTTGAAATTAAAACGTTCCTGGCAACTTCGACAATCTCAGAATTCCACATTGCCATTGGACAATTTATTAACTATCGTATTGCTTTGGAGGAAGAAGAGGCTGATAGACGATTATATTTAGCCGTTCCATTAGAGATTTACAAACGGCTTTTCAAGTATCCATTCATTCAAACTGTGATTCACCGCAACCAAATCCCTTTAATTATTTATGATATCGACAAGGAGGCGATCGCTCAATGGATAAATTAGATTGGTATCGTCAACTAATTCAGGATTTGCTGAGGGCAAGGGCGCAGTTGCGTTCTCCCAATGATCCGATCAAAAGTCAAACTGTTTTCGATCGAGACGGTGATCACTATCAGCTTGTCAATTTAGGCTGGAAAAATAACAACACTCGAATCTACGGTTGTGCCATCCATGTCGATATCATTGATGGCAAAATTTGGGTGCAACATGATGGCACAGAAGACGCGATCGCCGATCAGTTAGTTGAAAAAGGAGTGCCGAAGCAAGAGATTGTTTTGGCTTATCATGCACCTAATGTACGAAAATATACAGATTTTGCCCCAGGTTAACTAATAAAGTGTAATCGCTGGTGAGATTTCCCTTGTCTCAATTATCCGCGATCGCTATAGTGGTATCGAGCTTGGAGAAAATCAATGCGGTCATCACTAACCATATAAACGATGCGATCAGCTTGAGTTAAACGGCGCGACTAGATATTAGCATCCTGATACTTCAATCGTTCAGGTTTTCCAGTTCCTGTAAAGGGATAACGGCTTATCTGTTCCACTAAAGATAAAAGCCGGAGTGCAATTTTTCTATTTGTCTGTACCCAGTAAGCCAAATCTTCCAGAAATTGGGAGTCGAACACAAGATCACGTTCTAATCTCTCTTCTTGAGTGGGTTCAGATTGGGGAGGTTCAGACTCTGGATACTCCGGTTGAGACGTTTTACGCTTCTTCTTCGCCAAGTCCAAACTCAGTCAAGTAAATCGTCTATACTTCGAGGTGGAAAAGTCCGCGCTTTGGCACGTTGTATCGCCGCAAGCAGACGCGCTGCATTCTCTGGTGACTGAAATAAATAAGCTGTTTCTATGATACGGTTCAGTTCGTTGATAGGAATAATCGCGACACTCTCAGAAACATCACGAGTGACAATGACGGCTTCGCGGCTGGCAATAGCTTCTTCGTAAATTTTGTCAAAATTTCTACACGCTTGGGTGTAGTTGATCTGGCTTTGCATTGTCTTATATTTGGTCTATTGGTTTTAATAAGTTAGGTACAGTTAAACTGTCTCTGATGTGATCCTAGCGTGACTTCTGTAACCCAACCATAGGATGAACAAGGGATTTCCAATATCTTAGCCTAGAACTGATTACACTCACCGGGCGATCGCGGTTGGCAATTCTTGGTGATGAGTCGGAATTGGTTTGGGTGGGTACGAATCAGGATTTAATAAAAGCATATTAACTAACTCAAATATCTTGCATATTCTTGAAAAACAGGAGATAAATTAAACCAAATTTTATCCCCTATTTTTGTTTTGAGTAAGTATCGTTTGCTCAAAGATTGTAATCCATTAATTAAGTCCATTGATGACAACAATAAGGCTTGCCTTAAATCTTCTCTTGATACAGGTTTATTAGATTGGCTCAATTCTAAAATGAGTTGTTTTTCTACTGGTGATAATCGTTCAAATAATTCATCAAATTTAGACTTCATGTCTTCTGTAATCAAAAAGCTGTCTTGCCTTATAAAATCAGAAACTTTACCTCCAAAAATAGTTTTAATTAAGCTAGCTATGTGTTTTAAATAAGCGGGATTACCTTCATATAAATCAATTAATTTTGACCAGCTTTCATTATCTTCCAATCCTAGATTATTCAGTATATCAGTATCATTTATTCCTTCTAGTTCTAAGGATTTAACAGAATATAGTTCTTCATCTAGGCAAAGCATTTCTTGGCATTGTTCTTGACTGATTAAGATTAAACTACTTTGATGTTCAATCTCTGTCATCATTTTGAAAAGAGTCTTATAATTTTTGTATTCACTTTGGTACTGTCCTGCAAACTTTCCACTGGTGAATAATTCTTGCACATCATCAAGGACGATTAGAAATCTTTGCTGACGTAAAAAATTGAACAATTGAGTTAATTTATTGTCAGTTTGGATAGGTTCGGTATTGATACCTGTTAAAATTTCAGTAATAACGCTATCTAAAGAGCGAAATAATTTGAGGCTTTTCCAGATAACTACATCAAATTGTTGCAGGTTGAGGTCAACGAATTGTTTAACTAGGGTAGTTTTACCAATTCCACTTAATCCTAAAATTGAGATGAGACGAGTGTTTTGATTGGTTAGCCAGTCGGATAGGGTTTGAAGTTCGGTGGTGCGATTATAGAAGTGGATGATTTTAGGGGCGAGGGTTAAGTCGTAATACGATTCTTTTGACTTGTCAATATTATTGTTACAAAAATCATTTTTTGCTTGATCCAATGGACAGAAATGAAAATTACTATTTATTCCTATTCCAACTAACTGAGACGAATTTAACTTTAATGAATCTTTAAGTCTTTCTATTGTCCAACAAAAATTTGATTTATTAATGTCTTCTCCTAACTGCTCAGATAAAATTTTATATAATTCACGGCTAACATTGCCAATATGATTTTCACTCTCATAGCCAAACTCTTTTGCCATTTCGCTGTAAGTAGAACCTTGCCAAATTCCTTGAACCACGTTTTTTTGTAAATTATTGAGATGCTTTCCTGTATGCTTGAAGACTAGCTGATCTACCAAATGTAAAATTTCTGTTACAGTCATATAAAGCAGATATAGAAACTATTTTAGCTATTATAACCCACTCTGATGTTAGATTATCAAGTTTTTTCAAGGGGTTTTATTAATATTTTTTTACAACACACAGAAGGAAATCAAGGTTTTTCAGTTGTCACTGTTCAGGCAAGATGATTTATAGTTAATCGTATTAATCCTTTACTTGGAACATAAAACCTAGGGAGTAATTCATGATCATTGGAGAAAAATTTAAAAATGCTTTTGATGGTCGCATAACACAAGTTTTTCTATATCTCACAGATACTTGCAACTTAAGATGTAGGCAATGTCTATATAAAACAGAATTGACATTCCAGTTGAGCCAGAAAGAAATTCCCTACCAAGATGCACTTGGTTTAATGGAGTCATTTTATAATCTAGGAGCACGTAAAATAACTTTTATGGGAGGAGAACCCACTTTATACAAAAAATTGCCTGAGTTAGTACACAAGGCTCGCCAACTTGGATACTCCTATATTAGGATGGACTCGAATGGCACTTTTAATACTTCATTGTTAGATAATCCGTATCTTCAAGAAATTGATGAAATAACATTTAGCTTAGATGGTTACAATGAAGAAATAAACGATAGTATTAGAGGAAAGGGTTCTTTTTATAAATGTGTTCATAATATCAAAAAAGCCATATCCAGAGGCTATGAAGTTCATGTAACAACTTGTGTGCATAGAGGATTTACTCAAAATTCTAGTTCTGACGAACATCTGGGGCTTATCGAAATGATTAAGTTCCTTAAATCTCTTGGAGTTGCTAAAATTAATATGCACGACTTATTTAAGTCAGGTATTCCACGCGATGTTTGGTCGGATTCAATTGATACTTCAATTGAAGAATATATTAATGCTTATCAATTAGTTATTGAATATAAAAAAAAGAATAAAGATAACACTATTCGTATGCCTCAATGCGTGACAACTCAAGATGAATTTAACCGAAATCCAGAATATTATGGATATTGTTCGGTCAAACAGTATGACAGGATACTTGCTTTCCCTAATGGTATGCTAAGAGTTTGTTCTCTTATGATTGGTACACCCTATTGTGTTGGATACTATAATTCTAATAGAGTATATTGGAATGAAAATCCTACGAATGAAATTCTAGGACATGAAATGAACAATAATACAAAATGCACTAATCAAGGAAAGGGTAATCATTTTTCAGGTGAATATGTTCCATTGTGTGTATCATTCAAACCTAAACAAGATGAACCTGTATGGATAGAGAGGCTGAAATGGGAACAAAAAAGAAAAGATTAATCATTTTTCCAACAAGTAGGTCATAATAAATTAATGAGTTTATCCTTGAGGAGCGGGTTTAGCTGATAAGCTTGGTTGCAGAATCATTGGATAGGATGTAAAACCTACTCCTTGGTTACTTAAGCTGTCATGCATTTAAATTGGGTATTAGTAGCGAGCAAGATGCTCGCACTACAAGGCTTTCACCGTTATTGATATTAAGGTTTAAATGCCGAACAGCTTACTTGATTTGATGTTTTTTGAGCTTTGCCATAATTTGTAATTAATCCCTTTATTGATTAGGATATGAAATTATGAAATATATCGAAATTGAAATTCGTATATATTTAGAGGATGATTCAGTTTTAGTATCATGGCTAAAATCGAATGCTCAATATATTGGTGAGTTGAGCCAGGAAGATATATATTATCAACCAATAAAATATCCATTCATCATAAAGGATGATGAGGGTTATAAAGATGCAGATCAATGGCTTAGAGTAAGAACCTCTAGAAAAGGAACAGAACTATGTTATAAGTATTGGCACAGAGATTCGATAACGAAAGAATCTCTATACGCTGATGAAGTAGAAAGTACTGTTGGAGATAAAGAAGCAATTTGCAAAATACTGGAATTACTGGGATACGAAGTTATATCTCTTATTGATAAGACCAGAGAGAGTTGGATTTATAACAATTTTAAAATAGAAAGAGATTGCGTTAAAGGATTAGGTAATTTTTATGAAATTGAATTTACTGGGCAAACTAGTAACCCTGAAAAAGGCAAAGAAATAATATTTGATTTCTTAACAGTAATCGGTATAGAAAATTGGAAATTAATAGATAGAGGTTACCCTTGGATGCAATGGAATAATGATTGGTAATTGCAGACTTCTTAATAGTTTTTTAATAGAATTAAAAGTGTAAAATAGGCAATCACAGGGAGATTAAGCTGTTCGGCATTTAAACCTTAATGTCAATAATGACGAAATCCTTGTAGTGCGAGCATCTTGCTCGCTACTAATACCCAATTTAAATGCGTGACAGCTTAAGATCGGCGATTTATCAACAAGCGATCGCACTCCCCACCGGAAATGCGATCGCTCTTTCTCAAGTCTACGCCCCATCAGGGACGCAGACGCTAAACACTCAAGACTTAGCCTTGTTGTTTTTCAACTTCAGCCACCATCAACAGTGTCTTCATCACCGAGTCAGGGTTCAAACTCATTGAGTCAATTCCCAACTCAACCAAGAACTTGGCAAACTCAGGATAGTCACTGGGCGCTTGACCGCAGATACCAATCTTACGACCATTCTTCTTCGCCTTCTCAATTACCATCCGTACCATTTCCTTAACCCCGTCATTGCGCTCATCAAAGATGTGAGCCACTAAACCGGAGTCACGGTCTAAACCTAAGGTTAACTGAGTTAAGTCATTGGAACCAATGGAGAACCCATCAAACACTTCACTGAACTGATCCGCCAAGATCACGTTACTGGGAATCTCGCACATTACATAGACTTGCAGTCCATTTTCGCCACGCTTCAAGCCGTATTTCTCCATTTCTGCCAGCACCTTGCGCCCTTCCTCAGGGGTACGGCAGAAGGGAATCATGGGGATTACGTTAGTTAAGCCCATGTCATCCCGAACTCGCTTGATCGCTTGACACTCTAACCCATAGGCTTCGGCATAGTTTTCATCGTAGTAACGAGACGCACCACGCCAGCCAATCATCGGGTTTTCTTCCTTCGGCTCAAACTGCTGACCGCCGAGGAGGTTGGCATACTCATTACTCTTGAAGTCGGACATCCGTAACACAACTGGGTTGGGATAGAATGCCGCCGCAATCATTGCCACACCCCGCGCCAACTTGTCTACGAAGAAGTCAGCCTTGCGTTCGTAGAGGTAGGTCATTTTGTAGATTTCCCGCTTGACGGTGGCATCTTCGAGCTTATCGAAGTTCAGCAGTGCCAAGGGGTGCACCTTAATATGATTGGCGATGATGAACTCTAAGCGGGCTAATCCCACGCCATCGCAAGGAATCGCCGCCAAACCAAAGGCTTCTTCTGGGTTACCCACGTTCATCAAAATCTTGGTGCGGGTTGTGGGTAGGTTTTCCAGTTGGGTTTCTTGGACTTCAAAGGGTACAAGCCCTTCGTAAACCCGTCCTTCTTCCCCTTCAGAGCAGGAAACAGTGACCTCTTGTCCACTCTTAAGCACACCTGTAGCATCACCACAACCCACAATCGCGGGGATTCCCATCTCACGAGCAATAATTGCTGCGTGGCAGGTACGTCCACCTTGGTTGGTGACAATGGCTGATGCCCGTTTCATGATTGGTTCCCAGTCGGGGTCAGTCTTGTTGGTGACTAAGACTTCACCGGGTTCAAACTCATCAATCTTGTGGACATCCAGAATCACTTTGGCTTTGCCCTGACCAATCATTTCGCCAACGGCGCGACCGGTAACCGCCACCTCAGAGGTTCCTTTAAGCTGATAGCTCTTGAGGACGCTCTTGGATTTCTGGGATTGAACGGTTTCTGGACGAGCTTGGACGATGTACAAATCACCCGTTTCACCGTCTTTCGCCCACTCAATGTCCATAGGGGTGTAGACACCCCGGACTTCGGAGTAGTGGTCTTCAATAATACAACCCCAGCGAGCGAGTTGCAGAATTTCTTCGTCGTTGATGGCGTATTTGACTTGCTCAGGCTCTGACACGGATACGTTCTTGGTCAGTTTCGAACCACCGATGTCATAGATCATCTTGATTTCTTTGCTGCCCAAGCGCTTTTCGAGAATCGGGCGATACCCGTCCTTGAGCGTGGGTTTGAATACAAAGTATTCGTCGGGGTTGACAGCACCTTGGACAACGTTTTCGCCCAAACCATAGGCAGCGGTAACTAGGGCGGCATTCTTGAAGCCTGTTTCTGTGTCAATGGAGAACATGACACCGGAAGAGGCTAAGTCAGAGCGCACCATTTTCTGCACCCCAACTGACAGGGCGACATCAAAGTGATCAAACCCTTTGAGGGTGCGATAGGAGATGGCGCGGTCAGTGAAGATGGAGGCAAAGCAACGATGGCAAGCGTCTAAAACGTCCATGACACCGTAGACGTTCAGGTAAGTTTCTTGCTGACCTGCAAAGCTGGCATCAGGTAAGTCTTCAGCCGTAGCGGATGAACGGACGGCTACGTCAACAGCTTGGCTTTTCTCCTTGCACTCTTCTTGGTATTCCGGCTCAAACCGATCGCAAAACTCAGCGGTAACCCCATACCGTTCGCACAGCTTCAGGTAAGATTCCGCGATCGCCGTTCGCAGGTTTTCTGGGAACGGTGTATTGAGAATCAAAGACCGCGCTTGCTTACCCCGGACTCGCAGGTTATTCATATCCTCGACATCGAGGTCAGAAAACAGTTCGCGTAGCCTTTCTTCTAAACCTGCTTCCTTAACGAAGTAACGGTATGCATAAGCCGTCGTGGCAAATCCGGTGGGAACTCTGACGCCCTTAGCGGTCAGTTGTCGGATCATTTCACCCAGGGAGGCGTTTTTACCACCCACCAAGGGAACATCGACAATTCCTACCTCTTCAAACCACAGAATGAGAGCTTGTTCTTTGGACGATTGAGATTTTGTTGTTTCAGTAGCTGCAACCATTAAGCATTTCCTCCTACTTTTGGTTTTGGTTTCAGTGTTTTAGTTTACCGATACTCAGCCGAAAAAATTCCTTTAGGTAATATTTTCTTTAGGATTCGGCTGTTTTTTATAGAACCATACCTCACAATTAAATTCGTAGCGATTTACACATTTATTTGTTTTTTGGCAACTCTTGCTACAATTATAGTCATCGCCAATCTACCACTCTACTCAAGTTTAGAGTTAAAGCCATCCGATCTACTATCATTTCCCATCCTTATAGTTGGGATAAATTTAATTGATGTTTATCAATCCTTTGGGTTTTGACTTAAGGCGTTGAATTCGGGAATAAATAGCTCAATCTACACTTGCTCAATCCACACTTTGTCGCGCTTGGGCGGGTTTGTAGCCTTGCAAACTTCTTCTGGCGTTCTCCTTGAATAATTACTTACTTATTAGGAGAGCGAGTAATTCGGTCACAGTCCTTTATTTCAGAACAGTTCTACCATAGCAGACTATTGAGAAATAGACAAGCCGTAATCCCTAATTTAAATCAGCACTAAAGCCACCCAACCCTAGGGATATTAACAACCTAGATATTGTTTATTAGGGGCTAACCCAAATGATAGCTCTGTTGGTTATACATTTTTCCTTTAGTTGTATTCCATTTTTAAATGATCCCCAGATAGAAGTATCAAATATTGTCTATCTATCCGTAATATCTTTGTGTTTATCGAAACAAAGTCACTATAATTAAACTAGGTAATTTATCGGCTTAGTCAAGAGCGTGTCTGTCTAAATTTTAGTCTAAATTTTAGTCTAAATTTTCCTGGCTCCCCTGCACCAAGACGTGGCTCTCAGACTGATTTACAAAGGGATATTGACCTCCGACTGATTATTGCCTTGCTAGACATGATAGCGCAATCCCAGATTCTGACAAGATCTAAATTTGGATTGTAAACTTATGTAAAACGAACACACTGTATCGATCATGATTTCTCGTCGCACGCTTGTGAGCATTCTCCTGGCAAGTTGTCTGGCTTGCTTGACTTGGTTAAACGTCACTCCCGCCGCCTCTGCTCTCGGCGGTAAACAACCGCCATTAAATGAGCCTGCACCAGAGTTTACGCTACCGACCAATAGTGGGGATGGGGAGGTATCACTCTCTGATTATCGGGGGAAATGGGTAGTTTTGTACTTTTATCCCAAGGATTTCACCTCAGGTTGCACCTTAGAGGCTCGTCGCTTTCAGCAAGATTTGCCCAAATATATAGAGAGAAATGCCCAAATTGTGGGAGTGAGTGCGGATGATGTGGACTCCCATGCCGATTTTTGTGACTCAGAGGGGTTGAAATTCCCCCTTTTAGCCGATACAGATGGGTCAGTGAGTAAGGCGTATGGGTCTTGGATGGGCTTTGTCTCCCTACGTCATACTTATCTCATTGATCCCGATGGTATCTTGCGGGAGATATTTCTCGGTGTTCGACCCGCGATTCACAGTACAGAGGTACTGGCACATTTAGATGAGTTGCGATCGGTGACATAAGCCAAAAGCACCATTGTAGAGACGCGCCATGGCGCGTCTCTACATAAATTCCTTCTTGCTCCCCTCTCCCCGGCGTGGGCTATGCATTACCCACATCTTTCTTAAACCTTGTGCGATCGCGTCACGATCTGGCTGGACTGAGCGGAGTTGTGCAGTCCAAGTCAGTACAGTTTGGGGTTTTGGGATGCGATCGCGTTTCGGGATGGAATAGGCAACATTCTTACATAAACACGTTTTAACCCAAAGGTTTGAGGAGAGGGCGACCCGATCAAATTAAATGGACGGGTGGTGTTAATTAGGCTAAGCGGGTCGCCCCTACAGGGATCTGGCAGGCGATCGCTCTTTTTAAAACGATATATTTTTTAATCCTTTAAACCCTCAATAACTGAGGCACAACAGGTCGTTCTCCTTGTTGAAACTTCTGCCAAGTCTCTCGTAAGAATGTCGGTGCAGGATGATGGGAATCATACACAACGATCGCGTTCGTGAGCATCCGTTTAGGATTCACCAAAATCCTCCCCCTGTGGTATAATGCGCTAGATGATCCGCCATCTATATTCATTGCCTCACTACACCCAATTGCTCGCATTACCTTCGCTTCTCGCCATAGGGGTAATGGTGCTAGAAACGTGACCAAGACTAATTTTTTGCCACTAGCTGGAAACCCGATCGCACAGCGATGTGCCACACCCATAACACGCGGATCAGTAAATCCTTCACTACGCGGCGCTAACCAGACTTTTCCCTTTCTCAGCAGTCTTGGACCCCCTGTCAGCGAAAACCAATGTTGACCCCAGTCTGGTTTTCCATCGACTCGCGCTGTCACTAATTCCGGTTGGTTTCCTACCCGCAATCCCAGCGTCGTGCCATAATTTTCCCAGGGACTGTATTTGAGAAAGGTTCCAGCGGATACCATATTTCCCATCAGCCGTTTTGGGTCTTTTTTGCTGAAAAATGTGCCACTGGCGACGACAGCCGCGTGATAGCGACGAACCATATTACCAAACGATTCTTCACCAATTGCCCCTTGATGATTTCCCAACGTGGAATTATTGGCTAAACCAATGGCGATAAACGTATCGGGGTTCGTCAAATCAATATGGGTTTGATACAGGGGAACACCGAGAATCGTACTGCGGCGAAAACTGACAGACTCGGCGGCGACTGGGGAAACAAGTCCCAACCCTTGGGCTAAAGCCGCACCACCTAAGACTAGAAATGAACGTCGAGTGAATTTTCGCTGAGGACTGGATAAATGTTGACGTGACATCGGTACAATTTCAATAGGACTAGCAGTTATAAACGCCAAATGGATTGGCTAGGTTTATGACTAGGTGGATTGCAACCTGGTAATTGATGATTCGTGATTGGAGAATGCTGATTACGGAAGAGGGAAGGTTTGTGTAGTCTGAGAACAGATTTTTCTCTTCCTCTAGCAACCTGATGAATTGGTTTGCTTCGCTGACAATAAATACTGGATTATAACGATTTAATCCGGACAATTGTTTTTAAGAATCGGGGTTGGAGGTAATTATGAGTCAAGCGGTTTCCCTAAACGAGTTGTGGGAGTCAACGCCACCCAGCGAGTCGGTTTTTCAACCCGATCAATTGGTGGGGCTTCCTGAGGCGGTACAACGCTATCTGAACCATGCGATCGCGCCAGGAACACCATTAGCCTCTGCGGTGCGACTGCGGATGCATGGTGAAATCAAACTCCGGGGTTGGCTTCCTTTCACTGCTGAACAAGTCATCTCTTGGTGTCGAGGTTTTATTTGGCGGGCGGCGGTACGGATGAATGGCTTACCGATTTGGGGATCTGATCGCCTCGTAGATGGCGTTGGCGGGATGCGGTGGAAACTGTTAGGGCTGTTTCCGGTGATGACGGCTTCGGGTGCAGATATTACACGATCAACTGTGGGTCGAATGCTGGCAGAACTTGTCTGGTTACCGTCTGTTTTATGTCAACGTGATGTATCGTGGACGACACCGGATGCAGTTCATGCCCATGCTAATTTAACGCTATTTGGCGAGAGTACCGATCTTATCCTCACAATTGATAATCAAGGGCAGTTGGAGAGTGTCAAGCTGAGGCGCTGGAACAATCCTGAAGGTGCTGAGTTTCATTATGTAGATTTCGGCGGCTTGGTGGAAGCAGAAGGGACGTTTGGCGGCTACACTATCCCCACTCGCTTGTTGGTTGGATGGCACTTTGGTAGCGAACGTTTTGAGTCAGAAGGAGCATTTTTTAGAGCAACTATTGATCAGGCAATTTATCGTTAAATTCCTTGTCGGGGCAACCCGCTTGCATGAATTAACAATTCTATTCCGCTTAATTTTATCGGGTCGCCCTTGTCTGATGAGTAGCGAGCAAGATGCAAAGCCTGCGGCATGGCTTCGCTAAACGCACTACAAAGATTTCGCTATTATTGAAATTACAATTTTGAGACGCTTAGATGATACCTTTTAGAGATGCGATCGCATCCCGTTCTATCAGTGGCTCAAACCCTTATCATGAAAGGATGCTAGCCAAAG
Organism: Coleofasciculus sp. A1-SPW-01; assembly: GCF_040217205.1. Classification (NCBI taxonomy): domain Bacteria; kingdom Bacillati; phylum Cyanobacteriota; class Cyanophyceae; order Coleofasciculales; family Coleofasciculaceae; genus Coleofasciculus; species Coleofasciculus sp. A1-SPW-01. Next base: position 22,125 of record NZ_JAVJNP010000073.1, read on the forward strand.
GACTCAACGATTATGGCACAAGTTATTCAAGCGAGTGAATTAACCCTGCATGATGTGGAAGAAAAATTTAACCTGCAACAGGTAGAGGATGAGCAGTTTTTTGGGGAATGGCAGGGGGAATTACCAGAAATTACAGCAACTCAAAAGGAATGGCTAGACCAAGTTAAGGCGGATTTTCTAGCACTAGAAAAATATCCCGTCCATGAAGAAATTGTCAAAATGGTTGTGTTGTCGCCGTTATTGTCCCTAGCTGGTTTATTTCGCTATCCCTTCCGTCCAGTGGCTGAGAAACAAGTGGAAATTGTGGTTGAGGAAAAGGATGAAGTGGTGCGGGGACGGATTGATGTTTTGGTGTTACATCAGCAATTGTGGGTGACGGTGATTGAGTCAAAAAGTAAGCGGTTTAGTTTGAGTGAAGCGTTACCGCAAGCGTTGTTTTATATGCTCAATAGTCCGAATCTTTTACAACCCACGTTTGGATTGGTGACAAATGGGAGTCATTTTATGTTTATTAAGCTAATTCGCCAAGATACACCTCAATATGGTTTGTCCGATGAGTTGACACTGAGGCGGCGAGGGAATGAGTTGTATCAAGTGTTGGGGGTGTTGAAGCGGTTGCAAAAAGAATTAATAGGTAATCAGTCATAAGATAATACCTGGCGATTGGAAATCGCAGCTATACAAAGAATGACGACTAACTGTTACTATTAATACTGTCGCAGATGCGGCGATCGCTCTCATTCAGATTTGGGTTAGTCTTCAGGTAATCTCGTAACCAATCACAACCAAGTATCAGTAAATTATCTAGATCCAAATTTCGTAGAATCACAGTTCGGTCATCGCTAGCCGAGGCAATGATCTGACCATCGGGACTGAAGCTTACACTTCTAACCCCAGCGCTATGTCCGTAAAAGGTTTGTACAACAGTGCCATCTAGACGCCAGAGTTTAACAGTGCGGTCATCGCTAGCCGAGGCAATCATTTGTCCATCGGGACTAAAACTAACCCCGATTACCCAATCGCTATGTCCCTCGATAGTTCGCAACAGTGTGCCATCTAGATGCCAAAGTTTAATGGTTTGGTCATAACTGCCTGAAGCAATCATCTGACTATCTGGACTAAAGCTAACACTCCAAACCTGATCAGTATGTCCCTCAAAAGTTTGCACTTCTGTACCATCTAAATGCCAGAGTTTGACAGTACGGTCACGACTTGCTGAAGCAATCCTCTGTCCATCAGGACTGAAACTGACGCTGGTAATCCAACCACTATGCCCCCGAAAAGTTTGCACTTCCGTACCATCTAAACGCCAGAGTTTGACAGTACAGTCAAGACTAGCTGAGGCAATTAGTTGTCCATCGGGACTAAAGCCAACACTCCACACCTCATTACTATGTCCCTGCCAAGCTTGCCAGACTGTTCCATCTTTGCGCCAAAGTTTCACCATGCCGTCTTCGCTACCAGAGGCAAGTATTTGTCCATCAGGACTATAACTGATACTCTTCACAGCACTATTATCACATTGAAAGCGATTGTATTCTTGTACTGAATAAATTGCCTGCCATAGTCTCCCCACTATCCGAGTCTTACTCTCAGATGGCACTTCTGCCTGCTGTAATTTTTTACCCCCCTTGACGCTAGCTAATAATGCTCCTAACTGATCATTTGATAAAAGTAAAGCTTGCGATAAGGAACTTAACGCTTCAATTTCAGCAATTTCTGCTCGCTGACGATCCTGTTTTTCCTGGCGCAGAAGTTTCTCTTTCTCTTGTAGCGCTTGTCTTAATTTTGCTTCGGTTAATTTCTGCTTTTCTTTCGCTTTTGCTAATTCTGCTAATAATCCCACTTTTTGCTGCTGCCGAATAAACACCGCTAAATAATCGTGAACTAATTGATAATGGTCAAAGGGATTTTCCGGTAACAGAAACACTAAACCAGACTCAACAAAAATCCGTAAGACCAAATCTAACTTACCCGCTTCCGTCGTCAAATCCGCCGCTAATCCCTCTAAATCCCGTTCCAATTCAGCGCGAGTCTTTAGCGGACGAGTCCCTTTTTCATCCGTCAGCAAATACAACACCAATTCCGCCGCCTGCTTATTCTCAGCGCCACAATCTTCAACCACTTCTTCCAAATAGCGCTTGACTAATTCTTCTTTCGTTCCTAACTCCCGATACTCCGCTAACGTTTTAATATTTTCCGCCTGTAACTGCGCCCCCAATACCTGCAATTCAATCGGTAATATTTCCCCTGTTGTACCCGCCAAATCCTTGACCAGTTGGTCAATTAAAGCAGGTTCTAAATAAAAGCGCGATCGCGTGGTTAAATCTTCTATAATGGCTCTGGCATCGGTGGGTAAAAAGTTCCCTAATTCATACAACACATTCTTCCCCAGAATGTCATGACCAATCACACTCATGCTATCCAGGCGATTACACTCCAACAAATAGTGCAAATAATCTTCCCGTAGTGACAGAATCACCTTCACGGATAAAATATTCAAACAATCTGCCAAAAACCGCCAAAATAGTCGCCGTTCAGCCGCATTGGTATAAACAAAAAAGAATTCCTCAAACTGGTCAAAAATTAGCACTGTCCGCCGCTGACGCTGTTCATCCTTTCGTAACTGTTCCAGGAGTTTGACATAAGGGGGATTGGGTGGAGAGGTTATTGGTTTTTCCAGAAGGTTATCGTCTAAACCTGGGGAATTGGGCGGGTTTTGTTGAGAGGTTGGTGGTTTTCCCGAAAGGTTATCGTCTAAACCCGCCCCTACGGGTTCATCGTCATTTAGTAACTGCTTTGCTAATTCCTCTATCCAATTCGTATAAACTCGGATTGCAATCGGAACATTCTTCTGAGTGCCAATAATGCTTTGCTTCAACGCTGGAACTAATCCCGCATTGACTAACGAACTTTTTCCGACACCAGAACGCCCATGAATAACAATTAACTTACAATCATTCCGTCCAATTCGTTCTAATAATCGCTCCAAATCTCGCTGTCGTCCAGAAGCAATAATTTCCGGCGCGACGGACTCTTGGTTATCTGTTTTGACTGAAATTTCTTGTTGATTTTTTAAGGAGAAAGAATTCAAAGCCTCTCTCCTTGCAGGAGAGAGGTTTGGCGAGAGGTTTTCCAAATCCCGTGACCAGTAAGAAGCATCTTCTCGGTGCGGTTGCAGTCGTCCCGCACCAATAAAAGCACGAATACCATATTGCTGTTCAATAGAACGCCGCTGTTGTTTTGTGGCAAACGCCGCTAAATATTGCCTGTTTTCAAAATAGAGATCTCGTAACTCTTCTAATATGCGAACGTAAACCAGCGGATGTCCAAAATCTCCTAATTCTCTCGCTTTAACTAAATGAGAAATCGCCCCTTGCTTATTGCCTAATTGTCGTTCAGCTTGAGCTAAAAATAGTAAATTTAATCCCTGAATCCAGCGCTTAGATTTTGGGAGTTGAGTGATAATCTCCTCCGCCTGCTGTGCGGCTTGACGCGCATCATCCCAGCGCTGTTTCTGTAAGGCGACTTCAGCTAAAAAGCTATAATCTTGAGCTAATTTACTGGTACTGCCATACTGTTGATGTAAAGGTAAAGCCTTTTTCGCTGCCTGTTCCAGTTCATCCCAGGCTTGCATCCGTTGCAGCACTCGTTCGAGTTGAGTAATGCATTTTGCTATTAAATCGGGGCGGTTTTCTTGGTCAAATATTTCTAGACATTCCTGTAAGTGAATCTTGGATGTTTGCCAGTTAATCGTCTGGTATTTTTTGCGGTCAGTTGTGCGATAGTGGTAGAGTCCAATATGAAATAAAACCAATCCAGCTTTTAATTTGGCATTAATCGGGGTGGATTGAATTTCGTTATCAAGTTCCCCGACGTTGGGGTCAATCGGGGCGAGTTTAGTGAGGTTATCGGTTTGATCAGATAAGTCATCAGTTAAACCCGCCCCTACCTGCTGCCAAAATGTTAAACTTTGCTGAAAATACTCTAACGCTTCGGGACTATCTCCAGCATTTAACCCGCGAATAAACTGTAATCCCGCTTCAAGCTGGGGGTCTAAGTCTTGCACCCGATGGGGTAACTCTTTTAACGCCAAGTCAAGTTCTGAACGACTTAAGCAATCTTGATCTAAAACGTCAGCTAACTTGTATAAGGATTGAGGTGAATTAACGGCTAATACCGTGGCAAATAACGACTCGACATTCTGCTGGAGAACCGCAATTAACTCATCTGTGGGTATGGCGAATCGAGTGGTGGTTGTCCAACTCTCAAAATCGGGAGCAATTCTCAGAAACTTGACATGAACCGCGTCATTAATCCACAAAATAACCGGAAAGTGGAAATTCTTGCGAAACTCCTCCCGCACCTGATTGGTTGCCCTCAGCATATCATCCAGATTATCCACCGTAGCTAATCCAGATACCATCAAAGCAGCGGGCTTTTCCTGTCCTAATTGAGCGCAAATGGTCGAGTAAAGGGTTCTATCTGATTGTTTCAGGTGAATGACTCGAATATTCAGGGCGCATTGGTCTTGCACCTGCTGAATTAAACGGTCTTGCAAATACGCATAATTACAACGCGCTAGCATGATGTAAAATCGTCCTTCAGAGGCTTCAATTGCCCAGGTTAATTCCTCTAAGGCTTCCTGATTATCAATGGTACTCTCGTCTATATAGTTATCCATATTACATTTTATATAATGGAGGCTATTCTCTTAACCGTTTCCTTCTTGCTCCCCTCTCCCCTGGTGGGAGAGGGGCTGGGGGAGAGGGGTTAAGCTTAAGTTTACATGGATGATGGATGAAGCCCTTGCGCCCCTACCTCAAATATTATCCCTGCAACTCTTGAGCATCAACCAAAATCGGATTCACATCAAACCAAGACTCATCCTCATAATAATATTCAAACACCAGCCGACTGCGAATCAACAGTTCATAACCCTGATCATCACTCACCCATTTCCGTTGCTGCACTTGTCGCAATAACTCCCACTGATTATCCGATATTCTCAATGTCATTTCATTGCGATATTGTCGAACTAATTTGTCCAGTGTCGGGCGGGACAAGGGAAACGTCCGTTCCTTTTTAATCCAATCATTGAGTAACTTTAACAAATCGCGCACATGACCCCCACTCCGGTAGCAGAGATAGTCTAAGCTTTCCAAATTATCGAAGATTTCCGTACTATTTTCCAAACGTTCCTGTTCCGTTAAATCCGGAAATGCCCGCGCGAGAACCATCTGTCGCAGTAAACGGATTCCGGCTTGACAATCACTACCATCTTTTAACTGTACCGGAACCATGGGTAAGATTTTCGGTCGTTCCGGAAACCGTTGCGTCAATACACCATAATCATCGGAAAATTTCAGCGCCAAGGGCATGGTATAAACGAGATGACAGTGCAGCTTGGTTAAACATTCACTCTGATCCACAAACAAATAGTCCTGCTGTGGACGCCCCCAGGGTTTTGGGCTATTATCGATCCGATCCAGATTATCGACAATTACGACTAACCCCTTTTTACCCTGCTGTTTCAGTTTCGCGATCGCAGGTTCGATCAGTTCCTGATTAATGATCTGCAAGAGTTGGGTTTTCTGGGGTCCGAGGTACTGATTTAGTCGCTGTCGCATCATCGCATCACTTTTTGTCTTCGCCGTGATTTCGCCAATGCCAAAGGCGAGGGAAACGGTATCATTTTGAGAAACAACACCCACATCTCCCAGGTTCGGCACTTTAATTCTCACCCCCTGCACCTCGGCGTTTAACACCCTTGCAGCACCCTGTACCAGCGTCTGTAACCCCGTCAATTTACCGAGTTGAACCGTTGCCAAGCTTTGGGAAATCCGTCGTGCGATCGCCAATAGCACATCGCCAATATCCACATCCGCCATTTCCAAGTCTTCACTCGACTCAAAATAGACGACATGAAACCCATCTGCTTCTAATTCTGCCTTCAGTCGCAATAACTCTGTGGATTTGCCACAACCAATATGTCCGGTAAATAAGGCGCAGGTGGGTTCATCAGGGGAGAAAAAGGTAATATTATCCTTAAGTTCCTCAATAATCTTCCCCCCGCGTACCGGGGAAAAGTCGATATAAAATTTCTGGTCTTCCGGATTGTCTGCAACCAGCGTCCGGCTAGGGTTCGTTGCTTTAAAAAATGTCTGTAACTCTACCTTCATTTTCCCAGTTCCTTAGCATTTAAAGCATTATCCGATACCATAGCTTAGTTATGGGACATTGGTCATTGGTCATTTGTCATTTGTCCTACTCAAGGGAGTGCCAAGCAAGCTACGTCTTTTGCCTACTCCCTTCTGTCTTGGATGCTTCTGCCTTTCTGGTTTGGCAAGATTTTCACTATGTTAAAAACCATGCAAAAAACAAAACCATTTTCTTTCTTTTTTACCTTCCTGTTTACCCTGTTTTTGACACTCCTACTTGCCCTCCCTGGGGTTAGCGCCAAAGAACCCCCCAAACCTAAGCCACAACTTTTGCAGATTGACGGGATAGTCGCGGCTCTTGATGATGGACATGATCATGTAAAACTGTATGCTTTGGAGCGATTAATTGAATACAATCCTTTAGACTTGCAAGCTGTAGTTGAAAACCCCGATTATATTGCCCAGAAAGCTGCCAATCTTCTCCAGGATGAAACCGTTGACATAGATGTTTGTAGGTGGGCGGCTGGAGCATTAACTAAGGGTCTAGAATTCAAACGGCGGAGAAGCCAAGAATTTCGACGCCGTTCAGGAGGGGTGTGTGGAAGGTGTCCCTGTTGCAAGCTTATCAATTTCACACCCTTATTACCGCAGTTACCAACACATAATGATGAAATTCCGGTTGAGTTGACTGTAGAGGCAAATCCAACTTTATTAATTTCTGTGAATAAGATTGAGTCAGATGAAACAATGGCTTCTTTACTGGTAAATAATGCCTTTTTTGCACTGCTTGATGAAGAACACCAAAGAGTCATATATGAAACAGAAATTTCTCTTAAAGCTAAAATTCCGGGACTTGTCAGTATTAGTCTCCCTGAAACCGCTCTGACTAATCCCGATTCAGATAAGGATTTGTTAGAAGTGGATAAAACGTATCATTGGCATTTCGGAATACCCTGCGATCCCTATGATTGGAGTTCTTATCCTTTTGCAGAAGGATGGGTAAAGCGAATTGCCAAAGAAGAGTCTCTGGTGCAAGAATTAGCCAAAACTCCAGAAATTAATCACCCGAAAATCTATGCCGATTATGGAATTTGGACAGAAACAGTGAGTTCGCTGGTGAAATTACGCGAGCGTTACCCAGATAATTCTCAAATTCAAGCGGATTGGATAAATCTCTTAGCATCTGTGGGTCTGGCTCATCTGGTTGCCAAATGAACCACTACCTAGAAGTTCAAACTGAAGGAAAAATGACTAGGCGAAAACGCATTGAAATTGTGTATTTTCTGTTGCCTGTTGCCTATAGGGTATAGAGTATGGGCTTTGGGGTGTATACAACAGAAGAAGAGCGGGGGAAATTTTAGCTGGTCAGCTATTTCTGTCATCCAGCACTCGCCTCAGCACGATGAGATAGGGAGCAGAACTGGGAAACTGTGCAAAGGATAAAAATCCTGCAACAATCCATAATAAATGTAAAAATGGATCACGATCGCACTGATCAACCTCGTTATTTCTAGGATGGGTGAGTCTAACGTCCAAAATCCTACCAATCCATTCCTAGCCTTGAGTGAAACACCATGCCCAAATCTCCCAAATCCCTCAGAGGGAACCAAATCCGACAAAAGTTCCTAGACTTCTACGACAAACGGCAACACCAGGTTTTGCCGTCGGCTTCCTTAGTCCCGGATGATCCCACTGTGTTACTCACCATCGCCGGGATGTTACCCTTTAAGCCGATATTCCTGGGACAACGCCAGTCGGACTTTTCCCGCGCCACCACGTCGCAAAAATGTCTCCGCACCAATGATATTGAGAATGTGGGACGCACGGCGCGACACCATACTTTCTTTGAAATGCTGGGCAATTTTAGCTTTGGCGACTATTTTAAAGAACAAGCGATCGCGTGGGCATGGGAGTTATCTACGAACGTCTTTGAATTACCCCCAGAACGCCTGATCGTGAGTGTGTTTCGAGAGGATGACGAAGCCTTTGCCATCTGGCGGGATAAAATTGGTATCCCAGCCCATCGTATCCAGCGGATGGGCGAAGAAGATAACTTCTGGGCATCGGGTCCGACGGGTCCTTGTGGTCCCTGTTCAGAAATCTATTACGACTTCCACCCGGAAAAAGGGGACAAGGACATCGATTTAGAAGACGATACCCGGTTTATTGAGTACTATAACCTGGTGTTCATGCAATACAACCGGGATGCAGACGGGAATCTCACCCCCCTGCAAAATAAAAATATTGACACCGGGTTGGGATTAGAGAGGATGGCGCAAATCCTCCAGCAGGTTCCCAATAACTACGAAACGGATCTGATTTTCCCGATTATCAAGACGGCGGCTGAGATTGCTGAACTTGATTATGCCAAGAGTGACGAGAAAACCAAAGTCTCCCTGAAAGTGATTGGGGATCACATTCGCGCTGTAGTTCATCTGATTGCTGATGGAATTACCGCCTCGAATATTGGACGCGGCTATATCCTGCGCCGTTTAATCCGGCGAGTGGTGCGCCATGGGCGATTAATTGGCATTCAAGGGGAGTTTACCACCCAAGTCGCCGACACCGCGATCGCACTGGCTGAAGACACCTATCCGAATGTGCGGGAACGGAACGATGCGATTCAAGCCGAATTGCAACGTGAAGAATCGCAATTCCGCAAAACCCTCGCACGCGGCGAGAAGTTATTGGCAGATATTCTGGCGCAAAAGCCTGAGCAAATTTCCGGGAGGGATGCGTTTACCCTCTATGATACCCATGGCTTCCCCTTAGAATTAACCCAAGAAATTGCCGAAGAACATGGGTTAACGGTGGACATTGCTGGCTATGAAGCGGCGATGAAAGAACAGCAAGAAAACTCTCAAGCCGCCCACGAAACCGTTGACTTATTGGCACAAGGCAGTCTGGATGAAGTGACATCTGGAGTGGCGGCGACCGAATTTTTAGGATATACCGTACCTGCCACTACCGCCCAAGTGATGGCGCTAGTTGCAGAGGGCGAGTCGGTTGAATCAGCCCAGACGGGTACTGAGGTGCAAGTTGTTCTCGACCAAACCCCATTCTATGCCGAATCGGGGGGACAAATTGGCGATCGCGGTTATTTATCGGGCGATAATTTAGTAGTACGGATTGAAGATGTCAAAAAAGAATCCGACTTCTTTGTCCATTTTGGTCGTGTGGAACGGGGAACCCTAAATCTAGGGGATACTGTTACCGCCCAAATTGACCGCGCCTGTCGCCGTCGCGCCCAAGCTAATCATACGGCAACTCATTTATTACAAGCGGCGCTGAAAAAGATTGTTGATCCGTCTATTTCCCAAGCGGGTTCTTTAGTGGCATTTGATCGGCTGCGGTTTGATTTCAATTGTTCCCGTTCCCTGACAGCAGAGGAATTGGTACAAATTGAGGAGCAAATTAATACCTGGATAGCCGAAGCCCACGGCGCAGATGTGGCGATTATGCCCCTAACCGATGCCAAGGCAAAAGGTGCGATCGCCATGTTTGGGGAAAAGTATGCCGATGAGGTACGAGTGATTGATTTCCCCGGTGTTTCAATGGAACTCTGTGGCGGAACTCATGTGAATAACACCGCTGAAATTGGTGTGTTTAAAATTGTCGCTGAAACGGGCGTCGCGTCCGGGATTCGGCGCATTGAAGCCGTAGCGGGTCCTGCGGTATTGGATTATTTGAACCTGCGGGATAAAGTGGTCAAAGAATTAAGCGATCGCTTTAAAGTCAAACCTGAAGAAATCCCCGATCGAATTACCAATCTCCAGAACGAACTCAAAGCCTCTCAGAAAGAATTAGAAGCTGTAAAACAAGAATTGGCATTAGCCAAATCGGATCAGGTATTGAGTCAAGCGGAATCCGTGGGTGAGTTCAAGGTTTTAGTGGCAAATCTGGGAGACATTGAACCCGACGCCCTGAAAACCGCAGCGGAACGACTCCAGCAAAAACTGGGAGACAGTGCGGTTGTTTTAGGTTCGGTTCCCACAGAAGGAAAAGTTAGTTTAGTGGCGGCGTTTAGTGCCAAAATCTACAAAGACAAGCAACTACAAGCCGGTAAATTTATCGGTGGAATTGCCAAACTTTGCGGCGGTGGCGGTGGGGGACGCCCCAACTTAGCCCAAGCTGGGGGACGAGACGCCAGTAAGTTACCGGAAGCTTTGGATGCGGCAAAACGCCAGTTAATTGAACAGTTGCAGTAATCCTATCGGGTGGGCAATGCCCACCTCATACCAAGTTGCAGTCTCATGTAGAACTTTCTTTTTCTCCCTATCCCCACGTATTCTTGTAGCGTTTCTAGTTCGCTGTAGTCGGTGAATTTATCGCCTCGATCAAAAGCTTCAGTTTTATCTGAAAGTACCTCAATAATTAAGCAGGGGTAACGTTTAAAGTAGTCAAATTTGTAGTAACCGTTGTCTTTGGTTCTAATAGTGCCACATCAGAAACCCCTACCGTCCCTCGACAAAGGGGATAAGGGTCTGCCAAACTAGAAGATAATCTTGAGAATCTTCACTATGAATCGCCTGAGTAAAATCGCTTGGACAGGGGCAATTTTGGGCAGTATGGCGGGTTTAGTTTGGGTCGTCAACCTACCTTACCCAATGATCCGGCGTCCGGTAGCGCGGACTGCACCAATCTTATTATTACCCAGTTATATCCAGATGGATCATAACTATCGCCAAACCATTCGCAACGTTGAACAAGCCGATCAATTGATTAATAATTCAACCAGTGCCGCAGATTTCAGTTTAGGAGAAGAAAAAGTTAAGTTAGCCCAAACTCATCTTGACAAATTGCCGATTTGGTTCTTAGGCTATGAACCCAAATTTTACTGTAACTTATTTAGCTGTAGCTGGAAATTCACCCTTGATGAATTTGAAAGCGCTCGTACTAACGTCGCTCGTATGGAAGCCAAGGTATTCCAGGAGAAAAATGCTCAGATTGAACTAAAGAAAGCCGAAACTGCACTCAATCAAGCCAAACAGCAGTACCAGCAAGCCGCAACACTAACCGATAAACAAAATGCGATCGCATCGTGGCAAACTGCACTGGATCACATCGAGCAAATTCCCTCAGCTACCCTCGCCGGACAAACCGCTAAAACCAAGTTAATAGGGTATCAACGAGATTTTCAACAGGTTGTTGGCTTTGCGGCGGATAACCAGCGTACCGGTTCCCTGATTGGTGCGGCTCAAGAATTTGCTTTTGCGGCGGCTCAAGCGGCTCAAAATCCACCCCATACTGTCGCTGAATGGCAACAAATCCAGAAACTTTGGCAACAAGCGATCGCGCGATTGGAACAAATTCCTCTAGAGGATCAAGGTTATCTAGAAGCCCAAAAATTACTCGCTACCTATCAAACCAATTTAGGCGTTATCCAAACTCGCTCCTCGGCTGAGGCGGAATCAATGCAAGCCCTGGAAGAAGCTCAACGTCAAATTCAACGCTTACTTGCCAACACGCCTACTGATGCGACAATTGATCGGAATCTTACTATTAGTCAACTTCAGGGTATTATTAATCAACTCAATAAGGTACAATCAGGGACAACATCTTATTCAAAAGCTCAAGAGCTTTTGCGATCCGCTCAAACTAAACTTCAGCAACTTCAGCCGTAAAAACTCATTTGTCTTTTGTCAGGATTTGAGGCTAATGTACAAGTTTAACATTGTCACGTTAAACTGCCTTTGGTTGAAACCCAAAGCGCGAGTGGTTGGCAGGTGTCGGGGCTTATCCCAGTAAAATAATTGAATGAACCTTTAAAAATACAATCGCCTTGAAGCCAATTAAATTCTTACACCCTTTCCCCAAGCGACTCCTCGGATTCCTGCTTACGTTTCTCCTCCTCCTCATCCCCCTCCCCGCCTTCGCCGCCACTCCAGAACGTCAACCGTTAACCCTGGAACTCCTAGAAGAACGCCTAGAATCCCCGATTCAAAGCGAAGGCATTTCCACGATTGATCTGCGCCAGTTTGTTATTGATTTAACCAACGAGAATACAGACTTTCGGGATCAGTTTTACCAACACCTGCAAAGCAAGCTGACTCGTTCTCAAACCCCTCTCGCTTTAGACTTGAGTGAATCCTTGATTCAAGGAGAGTTTACGGCTAGCAAATTAGGCTTGCAAACCGCCCTCTCCCAAGCCACGTTGCCTTCCCTGTTAACTGACCAGGAACAAGAAAAATTAGCAAAAGATTCTCGCTTCATCACCGAATCCAGTGACCAAGTTCCCTCGGTTACAGTCTTTCGGGGGACTCTCAAGCTGAATCAAACTCGTCTAAGCGGTGCAATTAATTTCGCCAATACCTTCTTTCTGCAACGCTTAGAAGTCTCTGAGGCTGTGTTTATCCAGGAAGTCGATTGGTCAGGGAGTAGTTTTAGCCAATCTGTTGATTTTAGTAACACTACGTTTGGTCGAGATATTAACTTCAGCGGTGACACCTTCTTTGATAAGGCTGGGTTTACTCAGGTGGAGTTTAAAGGTATAGCCAATTTTAGTCGGTCTACGTTTCATGGGAATGGAAATTTTAGTCAGGCGGAATTTGTGCAGCTTGCCAATTTTACCGGAAGCCAATGGCTAGAAGATGCCGATTTTTCCCAAGTAATTTGGCGCGATCGCTGTTTGTTAAGTAAGAGTCGGTTTACTCAGTCGTTGTTACTCACCGAGGCGACGTGGGAAAAATCCACTAGCTTCCGGGGAAGTCAGTTCCAGCAACCGATTTTAATGCGGGATGCGAGTCTACTTGACCAAATGGATTTTAGTAATACCCGCTTTTCCCCTAATGCTTATGTTAAAGTCGCTGGGATGACCTTTGACTCCGACCAAGCTAAAATTTTTGGTGATGCGGGTCATGTGGGACAAATTCTATTCGTTCCCAAACTCGAAGGGAATGAAGATGTACTGCGGAATTTAGTCCGCAACTTTCGCGAACAAGAACAAATTCCCGATGCGAATTCCTTAGATTATCTCCGGGAACGATTACGACGAGAACAACTGTGGGGGCGTTTACTGGGTAGCATTCTCCAGTTAATGGGTCGCGAGGATATCACTGTGCGATCGCGCCATTGGCTAATTGATGCTCTGCACTGGGCGAAATTGAGTTTACTGCTACTATTAAGTGCCGATGGTACCAGTTTTGGCTTAGTGTTCGGCGTGGGAATGATTGCGATCGCGTATTTCGGATTGCTGTTTTGGTTGCTTGACCGTTGGCGGCGACGTTACCCTAAACCGATTCTACCCACCTCTATAGAAACAGTTTACATGGTGGGGAGTGGGGCGGCGGCTACTGTGGGCGGTGCGATCGCGATTTTTCAAACCAGTGAACAACCCTGGCTGACGCTATTGTGTTTGGCGGGACTTCTGTTTCCGATACCCCTATTGCTGGTGTGGCGACTGTATCGGCAAGGGCGTTATCATGATATGCTCAATGTCACCTATTTTGTTGAAGATGGGGGGATGCGGCAATTACGCCTCCTGATTGGACGCCTCCCGGTTATGCCTCGATTTGGCTTTTTCCGCGATCGTTATATGCCGATTCTTTGGGATCGTCGCTGGAATTGGCTGAATTATTATGACTTTAGTTTTAATAATTTACTCAAGTTTGGCTTTAATGATATTCGCTTGAGAGACGAACATATTCCCGGTATTATTAGTACATTGGCGTGGTATCAGTGGGGTTTGGGTCTTGCTTATATTGCCCTGTTATTATGGACACTTTCTCGTACTATTCCTGGGCTGAATTTATTGATTTATTTGAAATAATAACACTAATTTCAGCCCTTACATAAACGTAGCTTGCTTCTTTTCGGGAGCGAGTAAGCTGTTCGGCATTTAAACCGTAATGTCAATAATGGTGCAATCCTTGTAAGCTGTTCGGCATTTAAACCTTAATATCAATAACGGCGAAAGCCTTGTAGTAGTGCGTTAAGCGAAGCCATGCCGCAGGCTTTGCATCTTGCTCGCTACTAATACCCAATTTAAATGCATGACAGCTTATGACCAATGACCAATGACCAATGACCAATGACAAATATAAGATTATTTTTTTCGTTGTAAGCGTCTCACCAACTCATCAAACGGTTGCCAATTATCGTCGCGATCGATAGCTGCCCAAACCTCTTCAATAACAGGTCGTAGTAATGCGGTTTTCGGATTCTTCTCCTCTAACCGCTCAGCCATTTTCGCCAACTCATCCGTTGACAAATCCTGCAAAATATGATGATATAATTCGCGCCAAGTAGCTAACAACACTTGCTGTTCAGCCGACTGGCAAAACGAAACCTGCTCAAAAATTTGTGAGACATCATCGCGCCAACTCGGGTGAAACTGCTGGGTTAATTCGGTGAAAAAGGCATGATATCCTACCTGAGTTTCCTTTAACAACTCAATCGTCCTGCTCAATAACTCATTCCCTTGTGATTCATTCACTTGCTCAAATCCCAGCTTATTTAGCATTAACTGCCGATAAGCCTGATAATAGTGTTCCTCATAAGCCGCTAACCCAGCTTCCATATCAGCAACCGGAATCACCATGCCTAACGGTTGCTGCAACATTTCCAAATTCAACCGACAAATGCTCGGTTGATTGCCATAACAATAGCGTCCGTAATAGTCAAAATACGCCGCTGTAAACACAGGATTATAGGTGGGGATAAACGCATAAGGACCATAATCAAAACTTTCCCCCGTAATTGACATATTATCCGTATTTAAAACAGCATGACAAAAGCCTGCTGCCATCCATTGAGCCGCTAACTCTGCCACTCGTTTCACTAACTCGGCGTAAAATTGGCGATATTGCTCAACTCTATCCTGCTGTTGCAACAGATGCGGATAGTAATAATCAATGACATGATCAAGCAGCGTTTTAATTAAATCCCGACGCTTAAAATAGCGCAACCGTTCAAACGTGCCAAACCGGATATGAGAACGACTCATCCGTACCATCACCGATGAACGAGTGGGTGACGGTTCATCCCCTCGCCACAAATGTTCCCCGGTTTCAATCAAACTTAAACAGCGAGAGGTACGCACACCCAAACCATGCAACGCTTCCGCCGCCAGGACTTCCCGTACTCCACCTTTGAGAGTCAATCGACCATCCGCCCCCCTAGAATAGGGAGTTGTCCCAGAACCTTTCGTGCCAAAATCATACAGTTCGCCATCAGTTCCCCGCACCTGACCAAAGAGAAACCCGCGACCATCTCCCAATCTGGAATTATATTCGCCAAACTGATACCCGTGATAGCGCAAGGCTAAAAAGGGTCGTATGCCAACAAACTTACCAAACGCCTGGATAAAATCGGCATCTGTCACCCTTTGCGAGTCTAACCCTAAAATTGGCAGCAGTTGGTCATTACGGAACCGCAGGTGATGACAGGGAAATTCGGCGGCGGCGACTTCATCAAAATAGTCATAGCCGAGGGATTCTAACGCTCTTTCGTATTCCAGGGAGAGAAACATATTGATATTGGTCATTGGTCATTGGTCATTGGTCATTTTTCTATACTAAATGCAGGAGAGTCTATTCATAAGAGTTCCCTGAAGCGAGGCTATGTGGAGAATCCAGCACATTGGCGGTATTCTAGTTACCGTGGATGTGATGAACGTCCTCTAATAACTGTTGAAACTAAATCCTGGAATGAACCATGCCTGATTCAATCATGTACCAAGAGGATGCTTATGTTGTTTTGGAAACGAATCAACCGGAGCAATTTCTCACACCTGCGGAGTTACTGGAAAAACTCAAAGCTATTTTATCAACACGGCAGGATAATTTACCCCGTGATTTACAGCAGTTTTCCTCCGTGGAGGAGCAAGCCAAGTATTTAATGGAAACCTCCTGTGAATTGGATATGGAACCTGGAGAATATTTGCAATGGTATGTCGTGCGGCTAGAAAAGCCGTAGTAAAAAAAGGACTCCTGACGTTTAATGTCTGGAGTTGCTTTAAAATTTACTTTTTAAAATTAAACTCTAAAACCCTCATTTTTTTTGAAATATTAACGACATAAATAGTCATTTATTTATCTTTCTATGGTTTAGGATTCCCCAAATAAATGCCTTTCCTAGTCCTAGGATCTATCTGTAGGTATATTATTAAAGTAACAATTTCGTTTTAACCTAGAGAATACAGCGCTTTGCGCTGTAATAAAGTACAGTAGATCAAAGTCCCCCTTTTTAAGCTATGCATTACTCACATCTTTCTTAACATGAATGCCCTTGACAAAAGCAGTAGTTTTGGGGGAAAGTAAAAGCCAAGTCTGGGCAATGTCATGGAGTCGTCGCAGACCTTGCCAAATAGTTTTAACCCCCGGTTCGCCA
>NZ_JAVJNP010000074.1:0-11965 GCF_040217205.1 Coleofasciculus sp. A1-SPW-01
GAACAAGTCGGGGTCGGGCAGACCCACGACTCTAAACGGACGGGGAGTGCGTGTAAGACCTCATCTGAGGCAGTGTGCGTTGAGCCGTCAACCCACCGAAAATACATTCAGTTAAACCTGTTTGATTGGTAGGAATCACCGTCCTTTTAGGTCGGTGAGGATGTCAACGAAAGGAATCTCAACTCCTCTATATCAGCATAATCCCTATCTGTGACAGGCTTGTCACAACGCTATGACAAGCTTGCGATCGCACGATGATGCTGAATATCTCTAACTAGCTTGCAGTCAGGGCTTCAACACCCTATACTTTCCTGACGAGTAAGCGTCAATCGTTCACATTCAATACTCCTCAAATTCAATAGAATCCAGCAGACTAATACTGATTGGAGAGACATTCTGAGTCATTTCCGGCGAATTTTGGAATGCATCATTCTCGATATGCGGATAGTCGCATTGGAGAGAAGGTAGATGAGTTTGTGTTGGTGTACTGTCTTGCCTATCCTCTGGTAGCCCTAATATAGAATGATGGTGAGTAATCCAGCTATCGTTAACCTGTTGGATATGGCGCAGTTCATGTTGATTGGCGGTAAACAACCAATGTCCATCCGAATGAAAGGCAAAGACACTGGCTAGATGACAGTGATAGGATTCATAATACTTGGGACAACTTTCAGAGACAGAACATTGACTCTCGAAAAAGGGACAGTGTATGGTGGAACAAACATTAATTGTGTCTTGTTGACTGATAGAGCGTTTCATAGATTCACCCCCGCATGTTTTGATGAAGCAAAACTCTCCAGCTCTTGAGATGTGATGCTGTATACTTCAATGATATTTTCTGCCCTAGGCAATTGAACACCGCAAATCGCCAGAAGTTGCCTTGGGCTGTCCAAAAACAAGTTGGGGATCGTAACACTGATTTCACAGAGAGAGGCGTTAGTTCTAAATGGGCAAAGGATGAAAAGATAATTGACCCCAGATCAAAACCAGATAAACACTGTAGGGGCGACCCGCTGCACACAATTCACACCGCCACCTATTAATTCTATTGGGTCGCCCCCCGCCAGGTATCTGTAAAGGGGCGAGTCGAGATAGGTTAATTCTCACACCACCATATTTGAGCAGCGACTCGCCCCTACAACCGCGATCATCCCGACAATCCCGACAATCACTACCGAATAATAATATCCACCTCCGAGACTCCAGATCGCTCGGCTTGCTGACAACGCTGCTGGTAAAATTGAACCACGCGATCGCGATCGTCCCATTGCCACAGTTGAGTGAAAACCTGCTGCGCTTGGGTATACTCTTTCTCTACATACAGATGCACACCCCGTTCAAACTCCGTCCGAGTTTGTCGCTTTAGTTTAATCAGTGGCGGCGGGTTACCATCAAACACCTCAAAGATCGCGATCGGTTGGAGTTTTCCTTTCACCGTCACTCGACCTAAGAAACGATAACTATAATGGTGAGCATTTGTCAACCCATTTAACGTTTCTTCGCTAATTAAAATCTCCACCCCAAAAACCTTAGTTAATCCCTCCAAACGCGAGGCTAAATTCACCGCATCCGAAATCACTGTTGTATCCATTCGCTGAGACTCTCCCACCGTTCCCAACATTAAACTCCCTGTATGCAAACCAATCCCAATTGCAATCGGTTCATACCCACAGGTTTGACGGTGAGCATTATACAAACTGACTTGCTTTTGCATCTCAATTGCCGCTTGTACTGCATCATCAGCCATCTGGGGAAATAATGCCATTACCGCATCACCAATATATTTATCAATAAATCCACGATAATTGCGAATTACGGGACTCACACGACCTAAATATGAATTCAGAAAATCAAAATTTGCTTTCGGTGATAATTGTTCCGACAAACTGGTAAATGAACGAATATCGGCAAATAAAATAGACATTTCTTTTTGCACCTGATCCCCTAATTGCACATCCACAATACTTTCTCGTTCCAAAAATTGCAGAAATTCATAAGGGACAAACCGTCCGTAAGCGGCATTGATTTTAGCTAAGCGGAGATGGGTTTTAATCCGGGCTAATAGTTCATTCTTTAACACAGGCTTGGTTAAATAATCATTCGCTCCAACTGCAAATCCCTCCACCAAATCAGAAATCTGGTTTTTCGCCGTTAACAAGACAATCGGTAGTTCATTGGGGAGAAATTGTTCCCGCAGTTTTTTACACAGTTCATACCCCGTCATCTGCGGCATCATTATATCTAGCAAAATCAGATCCGGTTTGAACCCTAAGCGAATCAACTCTAACGCTTCCAAGGCACTAGAGGCTTGGGTAATCGCATAATTTTGCAACGACAGATGATTAACAATGACCTGAAGATTCGTGGGTTCATCATCCACAATTAAAATGTGGAAGGTTCCCTCTGGCGTGACAGCCGCCTCTTGAGCGATGAGAATGCGATCGGGGCTAACAGTTCGCGGTGTATAATCTTGCACCTTAGAGACTTCGATGGATGATTGATAATCAACCTTACCCTGAGATAAAGGTAGTGTAAATGTAAAACGTGACCCCACTCCTGGCGTAGAGTCAACCTTAATTATACCACCGTGAAGTTCAACCAGTTGTTTGGTAATTGCTAAACCTAATCCCGTTCCTCCATAGTGGCGAGTAATGGAACCATCGGCTTGTTCAAAGGATTCAAAAATGCGATTAATTTTGTCCGGTGAAATGCCAATTCCAGTGTCAACTACATGGATTTCCAGCCTATCATTGACTGGCGTTGCTGAAACTTCAATTGTTCCCTGTTCCGTAAACTTAATTGCATTGCTGACTAAGTTGTATAAAATCTGCTGGACACGATTTTCATCGGCATCAACCGGGGGAATATCCGGATTAATGCCATTGATTAACTCGATCGGTTTCTTACCCACCAGCGGTTGAGAAATGGTTAAAACCACATGGGTAACTTCTCGAATTCCGACGGGTTTAATATTCAGTTGCAGGTTATGGTGTTTGAGTTGCGAGAAATCGAGTAAATCATTAACCAACTGGTGCAATCGTCTGCCACTGGAAACAATGAGCGACAAGTTAAACCGAGTCGCATCCGATAGGTTTCCTGTTACTCCATCCATCAATGATTCGGCAATGCCAATGATTCCATTCAAGGGAGTTTTGAGTTCATGAGACGTGTTCGCTAAAAATTCATCCTTAAGCTGATCGAGTCGCTGTAATGCAGTATTTTTAGTTTCTAATTCTATGGCATAGTTTTGCAGCAGGTTACGCGCTTGGATGAATTGACGCTCTAACATAACGCCCAAGGTAAGAATAAAAAGTAATGTTCCCCAAGGATAAAGTTTTTGATACCAATTTACCCACTCTAGGCGATAAATCAAAATATCATTCATGGCAGATAGAGTAAGCAGACCAAACCCTAATGTAAAGAGTTTGGCTTCAACGTTACCCGCCAGAGAAATTTGCACCGACTTAGTTAAAATAATTATCGCACTAGCTAAAAACAAGAATTGAGCCAAAGTGACGGTTTGACTCCAAGAAAAGGTGTGAGTGGTGACTAAGGTTAACGCGGCTACCGCATAAGCCAGATGAATTTTCCAGAGATGGCGAATAATAGGCTGGCATCTCATCTTAAACATTTCTTGAAAGAAAAGACAACCACTTACAGGAATCAGATAGAATGATGTATATTCCCAGAACCGTAAGGCTTCTAGATGATTAATAAAGACAGGGATAAAAAAAGACCGCGATAGGGTATATATCCCGATCATCGTTGTTAAAACACCAAAGTAAAAGTATGATTTTTTTTCGGGGCGGCTTAAAGACAATCCTAGAATAATTAATCCTAATGCAAAAAATAGAATGCCGAGTAATGTATGGCTTTGTTGTTGAAAGAAACGTTTAATTACAGTATTGTGATTACCCAAGACAACGCGATCAAACAATCCGATATAAATTGAAGCATTTTCTCCGACATACACCCGAAACAAGAGAGTTTGATGCTGAAATCCTGGCTCAAGTTGAACGAGTGGCAATTGATAGTCTGTTAGGGTGGCTTGATTGGCAGCATTGAGTGACCATTGATTATAGAGATGTTGCTCTCCTAAATATACATCTAATATATAAGGTACAGCGCCAAAATAGAGAGTCGGGGAGTGCCATTCTCCAGCGGGTAAGGGTACACGCAACCACAGAATCTGGATATTTTTATGGCTTGGTTTGCGGATTTTTCCGGGAAACTGAAATGATTGCCATTGTTCAGACAATATCTGATTCTGCGTTCCTTCTAAAACCCTGGGTTGTTGTTGAGAAAAATCACCCCAATGATATTGCCATCCCTGAGTGATTTCTATCAGTGACGATGAAACTGGCGCGACTGGAGATTGAGCTGAACCAGATACCGTGTAGACGACTAGGCAACTGAATAGTGTTAAAATAAATGCGCCTAGATAAGAAAGTCGAGGTTTTTGAGGTAGCCGATGTGAGCGCCATTGCTCCCACCGTTGCTTTATCCATGCACCCCTAGTCATAGTAGAGTCCCTGTTGTGATTGCTGCTATACTATTCCTATTGTGAGGCAAGCGGACAGAGTTGGCAGCATCTATACATCTGTAAATCTACTCTTGCGGAGTTGGTTGGCTCACCCGACAAGGCAATGGTCTTTATGCCACAATGAACCGATAAGTAGGTGGGAAAATTTACAGTTAATCGTGGGGATTGTCTTATGTCTTATGTAAGGGTTTGAAGTATATTTACAAAAATTAATATAGTTGGATTGATTTCTACTAACTTTCTTACTCCAGGTTCTAGTTAACTAACCAATTTTTAGGAATTGACAAAATGTCTCATTGATGCTTTTTGAATAAAGTTTACAAAGATCCTCAACTTTTATGATTTTTTACCTATTTTAATTTTTATATTCGAGGAGTTATCCTGAACTATTAATAAGGGCGGGTTTTGTTTTTCCGTTATTGGTGGGGAGGGCGGGTTTTGTTTTTCCGTTATTGGTAACCATCTAGGTTGAAGAAGGGCGGGTTTTGTTTTTCCGTTATTGGTAACCATCTAGTTGAAGAAGGGCGGGTTTTGTTTTTCCGTTATTGGTGAATAGCTGAATTTATTCCCTAAACCCGCCCCTACATCCGCCCCTACATCCGCCCCTACATCCGCCCCTACATCCGCACCGACAATATAACTATAACTTTTTATTGATGAATAACAAATGACGAATGACGAATGACGAATGACAAATAACAAATGACGAATGACAAATGACAAATTACCAAGTTGGCGGTAGTCTCAGACATGATGATCCTACCTATGTGGTGCGACAAGCAGACGCCCAACTTTATCAGGCGGTGAAAGCAGGTGAATTTTGTCATGTCCTTAGCCCTCGACAAATGGGCAAATCCTCTCTCCTTGTCAGAACAAAGTATCGCCTGGAAGCTGAAGGATTCCGCTGTGGAGTTCTGGATATGACCACAATTGGTGGCGAATATACAACCCCTGTGCAGTGGTATAAAGGCGTTGTCACGCAGTTATGGTTGGCGTTCAATCTGCGGGAAAAAATTCATTTAAAAACCTGGTGGAAAGAGCGAGACGATCTCTCATTTTTGCAACGATGCAGTCAGTTTATTGAAGAGGCTTTGCTCGGTCAATTTTCCAGTGAACGATTGGTCATTTTTATGGATGAAATTGATCGAATCCTGAGTATTAATTTCCCCATTGATGATTTTTGGGCTTTAATTCGCTTTTGCTATAATCAACGCGCTATTAATCCTGACTATAATCGGATTGTCTTTGCCTTCTTTGGTGTCGCTGCACCCTCAGACTTAATTCGCGATCGCAGCCGGACTTCATTTAATATTGGTCAAGCCATAGAACTGCAGGGGTTTAAACTGGAAGAAGTGCAACCCCTGATTCAAGGCTTAGCGGGAAACGTTGATAATCCAGAGACAATTGTTAAATCAATTTTAGCGTGGACATCGGGTCAGCCATTTCTTACCCAAAAGCTGTGTAATTTAGTCTGGAAAGCGGCAGAAAATACAGAACCGGAAAGCCTGATCATCCTGCCAAATCAAGAATATAGGTGGGTAGAAAACCTGGTGCGATCGCGCATCATTAATAACTGGGCGTCTCAGGATGATCCGGAACATTTGAGAACGATTCAGAATCGCATTCAAGGGAATGGTCAACGGACGGGTAGAATGCTGGGCATTTATCAGCAGGTGTTACAATGTGTGGAGATTGAGGCGGATGACTCGCGAGAAGTAACTGAACTTTTATTGTCGGGTTTGTTGGTTAAAAATCAGGGTATATTACAGGTAAAAAATAGAATTTATCAAGAAGTATTTAATCAAGTCTGGGTAACGAAAAAATTAGTTTCCCTGCGTCCTTATGCTGAGGCTTTCAACGCCTGGATTACCTCCAGAAAACAGAAGCAAGCCCACCTACTACAAGGAGAAGCGTTAAGAGAGGCATTAACCTGGTCGCAGAATAAAAGTTTGAGTGATTTAGATTATCAGTTTTTAGCCGCGAGTCAAGAATTAAATCGACGTGACATTCAGAACGCCCTCAAAGCGATTGAAAAAGCCAATTCTCTGCTGTCATCGGCGACCAAGAAAGCTAAAACCGAACCAATCAGACATCGACTGTGGCGCGGATGGATTGGCGTGATCAGCCTTAGCACAACTACTCTGGTAATTCTGTTACGTTTAACCGGATTGTTGCAAGGTTTAGAATGGGATGTGTTGGATCAGTTTTTCCAAGTTCGCCCCTTAGAACCCCCTGATCCACGGATTGTAATTGTCACCATTGATGAAAACGATATCACTCAAGTTGGACAGTGGCCCCTCCCCGATGCGGTGTTAGCAGAGGCAATTACTCGATTAAATGCAGACAATCCGCGTGTGATTGGTTTAGATGTGTATCGAGATTTACCTGTCGAACCTGGACATCAAGAATTAGTTGAGCTATTTCAGTCTACTCCTAATCTGATTGGTGCCGAAAAAGTTGTTGGTAATTCCGTGAATCCCCCTCCCACGTTAAACCAGTCGGGGCAAATCGGTTTTGTGGATATGGTATTGGATGCAGATGGCAAAGTCCGCCGAGGGTTAATATCTGTTAAACGCGGCGATAAACTTCACCTGAGTTTCAGCTTAAAACTAGCATTGCACTATCTAGAAACCCAAGGAATTACACCTCAAACTCAAGCACAGCATCATTGGCAATTGGGTCAGGCAATTTTTTCACCGTTGGATAAAAATGATGGCGGCTATGTGCGGGTGAATACTGGGGGTTATCAGATCCTATTAAACTATCGTGGCAGGTTAGAGGATTTTTACACCATCTCGCTTACCGATTTACTAGAAAATCGGATTCCCGTAGACTTAAAGCGTGATAATGGGTTTACCGGACGGGTTATTTTAATTGGCGCGATCGCAACTAGCCTGAAGGATTTTTTCTATACCCCTTACAGTGGGAGTTTGTCTCGCACACCACAAGGGATGGCGGGTGTAGTGGTTCATGCTAATTTAACCAGCCAGATTTTAAGTGCAGCCCTCGATAATCGTCCCCTAATCCTGACATGGAGTGAATTCCAAGAGGGGTTGTGGGTTTTGGTGTGGTCTTTAATCGGTACAGTATTAAGTTGGCGGTTACAGTCTCCTCAGAGGGTGGCGTTGGGAATTGCGATCGCAGGTTTAGTATTAGTCGCCATCGCCTATAACGCCTTCTTACAGGGGTGGTGGATACCTGTGATTCCGCCAATCCTAGGATTAACTCTATCCGCGATCGCACTGTCTTGGTTTACCAGCAAGCAAATCGAAAAACTCCAACTCCGTCGCATTCTGGAGTTACTCGCCCAAGACTACTCCACATCTCCGGCGGCTGTACGGATTGCTCTAGAATATCTGAAAAAGTCAGAACGCGAAAGCAATCACGCCTTGATTGAAAAATGTCTCCCGAATAGGGAATAGGGGTAATAGGCGTGTAGGGGCGGGTTTTACGGCTAACATTTTACTACAAACCGATAACTTAACTAAACCCGCCCCGTCTCAACAACAAATGACCAATGACCAATGACAAATACTCTTAATTTACAGTAATTTGTTGAGATTCAACGCGCTCAATTATGCCATGTAAAGTCGGGTCATTAGGATCAAGAGACTGTTGACAAATTAAGCTGATCGACCATTGATATGGCGTATTTGTCTTTAGATCAGGCGCATCTTCGGGTAAAGGGAAGCTAAACTCATTCCCTATTGCTGTTGTTGGTAAAGTGATGATGGTTTGGTAATCATACTCTTCTTCGTTCTCAGCATTCTTTAAACTAAAAAACACCTTCTGTGCTGCCGTTTCCGGGATGTACAGTGAGAAGGTAGGACGTTGCGCGATCGTTTCACTCTCAACTGGCGCTAGAACCGAAAATCCGGGTTCATCTGCCGTGGCATTATCGTTTGTACAATGACCGCCATCACGAGTTCCTGCTCCTGTTGTATCATCGGGACTGCCATCTCCAGGTGGCACAGGTGCTTGAGTATTACTCGGCTTTTTCACAGCTTGAGTTTGGGCAACCAGATGAGGAACAATCGCCAATTCTAAAGATAGCGTGATCGACAATAGAAGTAAGGGGAAATGCCAACTCAGCCACTTTATACTAAAAAATCGCCAGGGTTTCATGGGTATAACCTTGTACAGGGGTCTAAAATTGATACAGTTGTTCTATAGATAGAGTCGTTTCAGTGAAGTTCTATCCGCCTGAAGATTTAACTGTTTTTTCAGCAAGACATTCCCAAATTGCTATCACCCTATTTATGGAGTTGTCTGAAAGTCGTATTATAACATTTAGCGACAATAGCATCTACTAAAAGGCAGAAGACAGAGGGACTGGCGGAGCTGGGGGAGATGGGGGAGATGGGGGAGATGGGGAAGAGGGGGAAGAGGATTACCAATCAACAATGAACAAATGACAAATGACGAATGACAAATCATAAATGACAAATCATAAATGACAAATCATAAATGACTTAAGCTGTTCGGCATTTAAACCTTAATGTCAATAATGGCGAAATCCTTGCCGTAGTGCGAGCATCTTGCTCGCTACATTGAGCATCTTGCTCGCTACATTGAGCATCTTGCTCGCTACCCATTCCCAATTTAAATGCATGACAGCTTATAACCAATTGCCAACTAAAATAAAAGGTGCCCAGTAGTAGGGATGTTTGTATTTATCTTGTTGGAGTAGAAATAACTGAGCTTGTCGCAAGGCTTCAGCGCGATTAATATCAGGTTGAGTTAAATTGTTATACAGTTGAATCATCGCCTGAGCCGTCGATTGATCTTTAACAGACCATAACGTACCAATAGTACTACGGGTTCCCGATCGCACAGCTAATCCTGCTAATCCTAACGCCGCTCGTTGATCGCCATTTGCGGTTTGACAAGCACTGAGAACCAGGAGTTCAATCGGGGGAGTATTGTCTTGGTTTTTACCCTTGAGGAGTTGAGATAAGGTATTGGCATTCAACCGTTTATCCCAGGTGAGGATAAAGGTATCTTCTGGGTTAGAACTAAATTGACCATGGGTAGCCAGGTGAACCACACTCACCGGAAGTGTGTTAATTTTGTTCTCTAATGCAGTGCTAGTAAAGGCTTGATTTAAAAGAACAGTGGATGGAATATTGATACTCACTTGCTCAATTTCATCTTCCACAGCCGGTAATGCCGAAAACCCCAGACGTGCTTGACTTAATCCGGCGGTAAGTGAGCGCAGTTGAAATTGGGTGAGCGATCGCGGTTCGAGTAATTGTAATCCTGGTGTTAAGGCAATGCTATACTTCTCGATTAAATACTGTTGACCATCATGAAGTGCCGCCATTGGTACATTCCGCAACACGCCATCGAGAACAAAGACTAAAGTTTTAATATCCTGTTGAGCTAACTGAGTTTCTATTGGTCGAATCAACCAGTCATAAATGGTTTGAGAAATAGCCAGCCGTTTGCGGTTGGAATAGGCGATATTCATTGACTGTCGCAGTTGATTCACCGTCTGTTCAATCTCAGCTTGGGATAACTCGGTGCTATAAGTTTCTAAGGGTTGTCCAGGTAAGGAAAGAATCACCGCGATCCGGTCAGGTAAAATAATCGGATAAATCACCGCTGTTTGGGTATCGCTGTCCTCAATAACCGTATCAATTTGCTCGGCTTTAGCATTTAAGCAGGAGGCACGAAAGTAGTTCTCTAGTTCGGCTAACTGGAGGGATTCAATCACATTACGCGCCTGCTTGAGATTATCGGGTGAGGAACTTTGTAATAAGAGACGGACTAAATTCCGGTAGATGGGTTCAATTTGTTCTTGAAACGAAAACTGCACATCGGGATTCATCGCGACTAAATCTCCCCGAATCGATTGTAGCAGATCAAAGGCGTCTTGATTCGCAGTAATCGCGGCTTTCAGGTCTCCATTTTGCTGATAAAGTTGGGTCAGTTGCCATTGCCATTGATAGGAAATATCTCTGGCGTTAATGGTTTTGGAAAAGAATAGGGCTTGTTGGATTAAACGTTGAGCTTCTAACCCTTGTTGGTTGGTTTTATAGAGTTTTCCTAGGGTTCCTAGAGCTAAGGATTCAGCGCGGGTGTCATTTAATGCTTTAGCTTGAGCAATGGTTTTGGCGAGGAGTTGAGCGATGTCTTCTGATGTGATAGATTCTGGAGAATATCCCGCTGAATTGTCTAGGAGTTCGATTAAACTTTCTGCCCAATTCACCTGAGCATAGATAGCATATCGACTGGGAGATAATTGGGAGAGATTGTGCTGAATTGGGGTAAATAAATCTTGGGCTTGATTAAACGGCTGTTGACTAATCAGTAACTTAAATTGGTTGAGTTGGGCTTCGAGTTGGTTTAAGGAATTGGTTGCCGTTTTTGCCGCTTTATGGTAATAATTTATCGCGGCATCCCGATCGCCTAACACTCGTGCCGTATTACCCAGATTCAAGAAAGCGGCGCTGATATCAGCGGGAGAATTGAGGGTTTGCGCGATCGCTAAACTCTGGTTAAGCACGTTTTGGGCATCATCTAATTCTCCAATCGCTTGCCAAACCATCCCCAAGCTGCGTAATCCGGTGGCTTTAATTAGCGAATCCGGCTGTAGCGTTAGCGCTTGCTGTACCCGTTCTAAGACTTGTTGCGATCGTCGAAACATTCCCAAGCTTTGCAAGGCTTGCGCCTGATTGATTTGACACCCTAAAACCCCGATAGCATCATCATCCTGGGAGTAAGCTGTCTCGGCGGCTTTCCAAGTTTGCAACGCAGCTTCCGATTGTCCGGTTGCCAATTGCAGACTGCCTTTGGTATTTAATACTTGTGCCAAGAGTGCAGGATCAGTGGGAGTGGGTAGGAGGTTCAGACTTTCCTCAATCGCCGCCTTTGCCTGTTCCCACTGTCCCAGATGTTGATAGGCAAGGGACAGATAATTTAAACTGATTGCCTGGTTAATGCGATCGCCTGCTTGTTGGTAAACCTGTTCCGCCGCTTGCCACGCCAGTACTGCATCAGCAAAGCGTCCCCGATCATAGTCAGTTTTACCTTGGCTTAATCGGCTTACTGGATCAAGAGATTGAGCCAGATGAGAGTCCTGTTGTATGATATCCGACTGAAGGAGAGTCGAGGCATTTCCCAGGGCGACAGGAGAGGCGATTACCGCCACAATAGTTAACCAGGCTAATCCGAAAAATAGTAGTCGCTTCCTAGCACGTCTTCCCAACCATCCCATAGATCCCATCCTGAATTTAAGCGTCTCAATCAGAGCAAGTTTCGTTACCCTTAAACCTTTATCCTACTCGGCGAGAAGACCTCGCCCATACTTCGTATGCTCTCATTAAGTTTTCCCTTTTTCTTAATATCAATAACGGCGAAAGCCTTGTAGTGCGTTAAGCGAAGCCATGCCGCAGGCTTTGCATCTTGCTCGCTACTAAT
>NZ_JAVJNP010000080.1:0-19309 GCF_040217205.1 Coleofasciculus sp. A1-SPW-01
CTTTTAGCGACGGGAGGAAAGCCGCGCCTCCGGTTACCGTTTACAGTTTTTACAGGGAATGTGATAGAATGTGAGGCATGACTCAACGCGCCTACCGATACCGCTTTTACCCAACGCCGGAACAAGAACAACTCTTGCGCCGCACGTTGGGTTGTGTTCGGTTGGTCTACAACTTGGCGTTGCACACCCGAACTGAAGGCTGGTATGAAAGGCAAGAGCGGATTGACTACAAACAGACATCCGCTATGCTGACAGATTGGAAAAAGCAAGAAGACAAGCAATTTCTTAATGAAGTGAGCTGTGTACCATTGCAGCAGGGATTGAGGAACTTGCAAAAAGCGTTTACCAATTTCTGGGCAGGTCGTGCTAAATACCCCAACTTCAAAAAGAAGCGGAATGGTGGTAGTGCTGAGTTTACTCGTTCTGCCTTTAAGTGGAAGGATGGGCAATTGTGGTTGGCAAAATGTTGTGAACCTCTGCCAATTCGCTGGAGTCGTACCCTTCCAGAAAACTGTGAACCCTCTACGGTTACAGTAAGGTTGGATGCTTCTGGGCGATGGTTTGTCTCTGTGTTGGTTGACGCTTCGGCTCCGCTCAGCGTCAACACCGAGCGGAGCCGAGGTGTTGAGGAGCATACGGTCAAATCGCTTCCTCAACTTGATAAAGCGATTGGGATTGATGCAGGTATTACCTCCTTGATTGCAACCAGCGATGGGGAAAAGATTGTCAATCCCAAGCATTTTAAGCGGCTAAAACGCAAGTTGAGACAAGCTCAAAAAGCATTGTCTCGCCAGGTGAAAGGTTCAAATAATAGGGAAAAGGCAAGGCGGCAGGTTGCTCGAATCCATGCTCAAATTGCCGACGCCCGTAAAGATTTCCTTCACAAGCTAACGACTCGACTGGTACGTGAAAATCAAACGATTGTTGTCGAAGATTTAGCCGTGAAGAATATGATGAAAAACCATAAGTTGGCTCAAGCAATTGCTGACGCAAGCTGGAGTGAACTGGTTCGTCAATTGGAGTATAAGTGCCAGTGGTACGGTCGAATACTGGTTAAGATTGACCGATGGTTTCCCAGCTCTAAGCGCTGTGGACATTGTGGTCACGTTGTTGATAAATTGCCGCTTGATGTTAGGGAGTGGGATTGCCCGGAATGTGGAACCCACCATGACCGAGACATTAATGCCGCAAATAATATTCTCGCCGCAGGGCTTGCGGTGATAGTCTGTGGAGCGAACATAAGACCTGATGGGCATAAGTCCAAGGGGCAGTTGCGAAAAACCTCTCTCGCTAGTCGAAGGGGAAAGAAGCAGAAACCTAAATCGTGAGGTTTAGGAATCCCTCGTCTCCGGCGAGGGAGGATGTCAATAAAGAGCTATTTGTCGCCAGACATGACACTAAATGTTTAATGGGTGACATTTAACTGTTTAATGGACAATAACCAGTGAATTGCACACCCTCAAGCGCTACTTATAGTCTGTAGACTCTTAGTCATCACCACCCGATTATTAGCGTCAGCAATCCTTAGCAGAGGTAATGATGACACTTCGCGAAAAGTTTGGTGCTGATGTGAGGGCTAGGCGTGAAGAATTAGGCTTTTCCCAGGAGCAGCTAGCCGAGTTAGCGGGTATGCATCGAACTTACGTTGGAAGTATTGAAAGAGGTGAACGAAATATTTCCTTAGAAAATATAGTCAAGCTCTGCGAGGCTTTGCAAATCAAGCCCAGTTCTCTGATGGGTTCATTGGATGAATTCGTAAACCTCTAGATATGATTGAGTTCTGTTTGAAATCACTTAATAGCCGATCTAGGTTTGCGCCAATTGCTAATCATCGCTGTCATCGTGAAAAAGGACATGATGGAAAGTGCTTAGAATATCCCTATTTGAAAGACCTTCAAAAAAGATACAAAAAAATTGCCGATAAAATTAAGCGTGATTCAACTAATACGACAGGTG
This sequence comes from Coleofasciculus sp. A1-SPW-01, assembly GCF_040217205.1. Classification (NCBI taxonomy): domain Bacteria; kingdom Bacillati; phylum Cyanobacteriota; class Cyanophyceae; order Coleofasciculales; family Coleofasciculaceae; genus Coleofasciculus; species Coleofasciculus sp. A1-SPW-01. Next base: position 1,957 of record NZ_JAVJNP010000080.1, read on the forward strand.
CATCATGGGCAAGCGATGATGCTGGACCAAATAGGATTTTACGCTGGGCTATGCTCCTATCTGATGAAGAATTACTGAACTATGAGTTAGACATGAGCAAACTTAGACCGGGTATTGTGGCTAAACTGAGAGAAAAAGCAGCCACTTATGAGGATTGTATGCAGGTTGCCATGAAATTAACATGGCTAGTTTATCAAATGCCCGATTCTCCCACACCTCCAGATGACATACAAAGATATTTAGAAAAAGTTTTTAAAGAAATGACTCCAGGTTCGACTAAGTGTGAAGTTTGCTTACTGCCTATTTCATTTAATTTATTCTCAACAGCACAAAGAGGGAAAGCTGCGATAGAAACATGCCACAAAAATCCAAGAGTTCACAATGCCGATAATGTAGGTTTTGCCCATAGAGAATGTAATATCGCTCAGGGAGCTAAGACTTTGGATGAATTCTACGCTTGGATTGAAGGCATTTTAGATAGAGCTAGGTGCTTATAGTTCTGGTTCGGGTGTGTGGAATTTTTGAAGTTCAGACAATATAGATGCCCTAGCTGAAAGGAGACGCTCAAAATTGCTGATCTCAGTGATCCACTCCTCTGTTTGAGTTGGAATGAATATTTGCAACTGCCCTAATCTTTTTCCAATGCTTCCCAGCGTTGATTGAATAAAGGTTAAACTCCTCATTTGCTGAAGTATCAAAGGCATGTTAAGGATATACAGTAGTTCATAACTGTTAAAGGGTGCTTGAGTCGTAACTGTAATAATTTTAAAGTGACTTTGAATAACACTTTTGATGTTATTGGAATGAAGAATTGCTGTACGTCCAATTCGGTATCTTCCGTCTACAACCAGCAATATGTCACCCGTTTTAAGTTTTTGGTACTTAGCGTATTTTTGAAAAATTTCCTCGCTAACAGCGTTAGTCGGATCTACAGAGACTTCCCAATTCGCAATGTCAGACGTTCTAATAAAGGGAATGTTGCCAGTTCCATAGGCTTGAGAGCCGACTTCATGCCCTTTCCTAATAGCAATATAGCCACTTTTAATAAGCTCATCAAAGGATGCCAAATCAGCCTGCATCTCAAAAGCTTTTTTTTGAATACTTTTACTTAAAGAAGCATCATAAAATCTTGGTACCCAATAATAGGGATTATTGACTTCACAATTCGACCAATATTTAGAACTATTGTTATCCTTGAATTCGTGAGCAATGGTAATAAAATCGTCGGGATATTTTTGTCCATTTTCTAGGGTTACCCGTCCTCGACGATCATGACCGCAATGCAAAGCGACTGCAATAGGAACTTTAATAGGATATCTAGTTTTATTGTGAGATTTATCCTTAAACTTTTGAAAAAAAAGAACATTGGTTTTTGTATCTGTCCCAGGTTGAAATGTTGTACGAGGGCAGTCCAGAAGAGCTGTGATAATACCCTCTTGATGAAGATAGTCCCAAATGTATCCAGTTTGCTTGTTACCGAAAACCCCTTCGGGTAATACGATTCCTAAAACTCCACCTGGCTTAAGGATTTTTACACATAATTCAATGAACAAAATTTGTGGATCTTGATTTTTACGAACTTTGTCACTTTTAATCCAAGAATTCTCAGTAGATGAAAAGTACCAGTGATGACCCAGATCATATTGTTCCAGAATACTTTCTCTAGTGACTCCAATTTTTGCCCCAAATGGAGGATTTGTTAAAACTACATCTGCATCAAATATTTTAGAGCTAAATCCAGAAGCAATTAAATGATTTATGTCGAGTGAATTCGTTGTAAATACTGAGTATTTATTGGGTGCAATAATTTCTAGAGTAGCTGTTGCAAGTCTTGAGATATCTTTATCCTTATCTAGACCAACTAACGAATAGTGATTATCTGGCAAGAGTGTTTCACCTGTAGTCTCGATCCAATAATTGTAACTTTCTGATAGGAAGCTGCCCGTGCCACAAGCCGGATCGACAACTTTACTATATGGCTTCGGGTCGGCAATGCTTACCATTGTTTTCACTAAGCTTCTAGGAGTAAAAAACTGCCCTTTATCTCCTCTCAGCTTTGGCCCGATAAGGGCTTGAAAAGCCTCACCAATAATATAGGAAGGCGACTCAACTAAATTAATATCTGATAAAACTTTGAAACTGCTTTTAATTGATGAATCTCCAAGACTAAATCTGTCAGATTCATCCATGGCGGATGGATAGTTCTTCCGAAGTTCTGGTAAAAGCAACTCGTTCGCTGTACCTTTACCCTCCATATAACTATCTAATATATTGGTAACGTTTCCTTTGTCAATTAGCAGTTTACAAAGAAGAATTTTTGATATGTCCTCAATGATACGTTCAGCACGGCTAGATGAGCTATTGGAATAGAGATGGTAGTAAAGCTTCTTAAAGGTCAAATAATAGCTATCTTTGTCAGAGTCGAAAGAGAAAAGCAAAATTTGCTCATATTTTACCGCTTTTGCCATTTGTACTACCTGCAACTCCCCAATGAACACTATGAGTATATTCGCACAATGTGTTGTATGCAAGCAATAGGCTGTGAAGCGTGCGGCATCAAGAAACTATACAGTGACGAATATGCTGTTGATCAGTAGTCGGATAAAAGTAAACGGTACGCTGATTAACTTTTGTAAAAGTACGCGATCGCTAAATTAAATATAGAACGATGAACCTCAAGCCATCCCCACCCACTCTCGATCGCCTCCTTGACTGCCTATTGCCTTTCCCCACCACAAGACTTATTCAGCAGCCCCTAATTATCTGAAATTTCCCTTATTTTTTCTCCACAAGCTGACGCATCAACGTGGCTAATTGTTCTGCACTATCCGTCACCGCTAACGATGCCGCTTTTTCTGCCATTTGCTGGAGAATTTCTGGAGATTTGAGCAAATAGGATACCTTACTTTCGAGTAATTCGGGACTGAGTTCAGATTGCGGAAAAACCAGAGCCGCCCCTTTTTGGGCAAAACTAGCCGCATTAAAGCTTTGGTGATCTTCTGCGGCGTAAGGATAAGGAATTAAAATAGCAGGGGTTCCGGTTATCGCCAGTTCGGTTAACGAACCTGCACCCGCCCGACTAATCGCTAAATTCGCCCGTTGCAATAGGGCAGCCATGTTGTTATAAAATGGCAGTCCAATATAGTGAGGATGCTCTAAGGTGGAAGCCTCTGGGTCTTTTTCTCCGGTTAAATGGACTATCCAAGCGCCCATTTCAAACCAACTCTTGGCGCATTGACGCACGAGTTGATTCACACTCACCGCCCCTTGGGAACCGCCAACCACGACAATTAACGGCACATCATCAGGAATCGGTAAGTCTAACGGCTGAGGCTTATAGAAATCAGCCCGAACAGGTGTACCCACGGTGACGGTTTGGGCTTTGGGTAAATACTTGGAGGCGGCGTCAAATCCGAGCGCCACCTGATCACAGAAGGGACTCAGCCAACGGGTGACTTTTCCGGGAATGGCGTTGGATTCATGTAAAATGACAGGCAATCCCTGTAACCGTGCTGCGATGATCGCAGGTCCGGCAATATAACCGCCTGTGGTAAACAGAGCATCAAATTGCTGAGTTTGGAGCAGTCGCTGCACCTGCCGGATGGAACCCACAAGACGCCCAAAAACGCGAACCGTATTGAGTCCCAAGGGTTTCTGAAAGCCTTCAACCGATATCGTGTGCAGGGGATAGTGTTGGGGAATCACCGCTTGTTCCACACGGTTCGGTACGCCCAGCCACTCAATTTGGTACTCTGGTAACTGTTGAGCTAACGCCAGCGCCGGAAATAAGTGTCCTCCTGTGCCACTGGCAGCAATCAATAAGCGAATTGGAGTGTCAGCCAAGGTCGTTGTTCCTCCTAAAGGCGACTCTTATGTCGAGTTAAAATCGAAAATTGGCAGTAAATTGGCGAATATACCATCTTATCTGTCCAATTGGAAGCCAATTTCTTTATATAAACTATTTCCTACGATGCCCCTAATGCACAATCCGGTCAATATGTTTCGTCGCGTTTCCCGTTCCTTGAGCGTACTTTTCACGGGATATAGAAAACCTCTCTCCAAACCTCTATCCTTCAAGGAGAGAGGCTTTGACTTCTCCCCAGGGTGTGAAAAGTCAGGTTCCTTGAGCGCGAAAACCAAGGCGTATTCCCTGAACGGGTCAATGATTTTGCTCTTCGCCCTGGGTTTAACCCTGGGATGGGCAACGGCAGCAAAAGCCGAAGATCCCGCAACCGCCCCACCTCAGCTTAAAGAACTCCTGGCGCAAATCGATGCAGCCGCAAATCGCCGAGATGTGGAGGGTGTGATGCAGTTCTATAGCCAGGATTTCAAACATTCTGACGGTTTGACTCACGCCCAGATGGAGGAAGCCCTGAAGCAACTGTGGGAACGCTATCCTCAATTGACGTATCGCACCGAGTTACAGTCTTGGGAAAATCAAGGGGATGGGATTGTGGCGGAGACAGTCACCACCGTAACCGGAACTCAGCCCAACAACGGTACAATGGTGAAACTCGAATCCATGTTGCGATCGCGCCAACGTTACGAAAATCAACAAATCGTCTCCTCGGAAATATTGGCAGAACGTTCCCAACTAACCTCTGGCGTCAATCCTCCCAACCTGCAAGTGATTTTACCAGAACAGGTGCGTATTGGTCAGTCGTTTAACTTTGATGCGATCGTCCAAGAACCCCTGGGAGATAATCTACTATTGGGAACAGCCTTAGAAGAACCGATTAATGGCGATCGCTACAGCCAACCCAGTGACTTGGAATTGGATTTACTATCCGCAGGCGGAATTTTTAAAGTAGGACGAGCGCCCTTAACACCCCAGGATCGCTGGATTTCAGCCGTTTTGATTCGCGGTGATGGGATGACGATGATTACTCGACGCTTAAATGTGGTTGATCGGTAATTTGTCTTATGTCATTTGTCATTTGTCATTCGTCATTTGTCATTCGTCATTCGTCATTTGTACAGTCGGGGCGGGCGCGAGTTACATCTTGGTGTAACCGAAAAGATAGTAGTGAAAGTGAGCCCCTACATAATCTCCCTTATCTCCCTCATCTTCCCCATCTCCCAGACGTAGCATGCTACGTCTCTACAACCCTAACTCCCCCATTTTGGAGAACTAACGGTGCATCTCAAAAATCTGTTACCGAACTATATCAATGGCAAATGGTGTCCCTCCAGCGCCACGGAATCGCTTCAGGTGGTTAATCCGGCTACGGTTGATGTTTTAGCCCAAGTCCCTTTATCGCCTCAAGATGATGTAGATACGGCGGTGGAGGCGGCGGCGGTTGCTTTCTCCGATTGGCGGCGGATTCCTCCACCAACCCGAGTCCAATATCTGTTTAAACTTAAGGTTTTATTAGACGAGAATTTGGACGAATTAGCCCAGACGATTACCCTGGAATGCGGTAAAACCCTAAAGGAATCAAAAGCTGAATTACGACGGGCAATTGAAAATGTGGAAGTCGCCTGTGGGATTCCGATGCTGATGCAGGGATACAACCTGGAAGATGTTGCCCGAGGGATTGATGAAATCATGATTCGTCAACCTGTGGGAGTCATCGCGATTATTGCGCCGTTCAATTTTCCAGGGATGATTCCCTTCTGGTTTCTACCTTATGCGATCGCCTGTGGGAATACCTGTATTGTTAAACCTTCGGAAAAAGTTCCGTTGACGATGCAAAAGGTGTTTGAGTTATTAGAAGCGACGGGATTACCGAAAGGGGTAGTCAATTTGGTGAATGGGGCAAAAACCGTCGTGGATGCGATTTTAGAACATCCCAAAATTCGCGCCATTAGTTTTGTCGGATCATCCCCGGTGGCACAGTATGTATACAGCAAAGGCGCTGCTCACGGTAAGCGGGTGCAATGTCAGGGTGGGGCGAAAAATCCCCTAATTGTTCTCCCGGATGCAGATATGGAAATGACGACTCGAATTGCTGCCGATAGTGCCTTTGGCTGTGCGGGACAACGGTGTCTGGCGGCGTCTGTGGCGGTTACTGTGGGGGAAGCACGGCATAGTTTTACCGATGCGATCGCGTCTGCGGCTCAAACTCGTGTCGTCGGCTATGGGTTGGATGAAGGGGTAGAAATGGGACCGGTGATTAGCCGTGACAGTCAAACCCGGATTGAGGGATTGATTCAACAGGGTGCTGATGAAGGTGCAAAGGTATTAGTAGACGGGCGCAAGGTGAAGATTTCCGGGTATGAGCAAGGGAATTTTATTCGACCCACAATTCTGGAAAATGTCAACCCCGACAGTTCTCTATCTCAAACGGAAATATTTGGTCCGGTGTTGAGTTTAATGCATCTGGACACCATTGAAGACGCGATCGCATTAGTCAACGGGGGTCAATGGGGAAATATGGCGTGTTTATTTACCACCAGTGGTGCTGCAGCGCGACAGTTTCGGTATGAAGCCGAAGCGGGAAATATTGGCATTAATATTGGCGTAGCCGCACCGATGGCATTCTTTCCCTTTAGTGGTTGGAAAAATAGTTTTTATGGCGATTTACATGGACAGGGGCGACAAGCTGTGGAGTTTTTTACTCAAACAAAAGTGGTGGTAGAACGCTGGTTTAAAGATTGGTCACGTCAGTTTTAAAGGAACCTTAAATTAATCATTATCGAACTCTATGTTAAACCGCCTTGGGTTTAAACCCAAGGCTAAAAGCTCAAGTCAGCTTTAGCTGACTGGGAGTTACAGCGCTCTTCTAGTTGATGTCTAGCTTTCTGTTGTTGGAGTTTTGCCCAAAGAATTTCGCGACCTGGTTTTGGCGGCATTGTGGCAACACGATCTGCATGTTCACGATTACGCTCCTGCCAATACCGTCGATTTTCTTCAGCCTGTTTCAGGACAATTTGATACTCGGTTTCAACTTCAAGGCGATTTGCTTCAATATAGGATAAGGCAGCGTTAATTTGCTCATCTGTCAGATGAAGTAGAGAGCAGATAAACTTTGGCGGATATTGAGCCGAGTAGCTAAAGTGTTGATTGCGTCAAAGCAGTTGGTGAATTGTAGGGGCAGGTTTAGGGACTAAATTCAGATATCTACCAATAAATGTTCAACAAAACCCGCCCTCTCCACTGGTTATCAATGCCTTGAAAAATAAGGGACTAAAACATTCCGTCAAAACCCAAAACCGATGAACCCATATTTTCATCATCGGTTCCTAATATAATTCCTCCGGCTGTACCCGGTACGAGTTCAATCGCTTCTACTTTGTGATAATTTAAACGATAAATAGGAACCAATGCCTGATTTTGACGAAATACGATAAGATTATCCTGTAAACTCAAACCACCCGCCACGTAAACGGCAGACTGGAAGGGTCCATCGTTACCCTTATCGGAAGCCGAGGTAATGTAAACAATTCCAGCCGAATCAACCTTGAGATCAGAAATATGGCGAACATTATCCACTGGAAACGGGACGGTTAAAGGGGCTGAACCTTGAGGCGTAATCTCATTAGTTTTCAAGTCCAAAAATCCCCAGTACAGGACTCCGGGTTCTTCATTGTTACCCCGATGCGCCCAAACTGCGAGCAGCTTATCCTCAATTTTTTGCAAAGCAAATCCTTCTAGGTTAGTTCCTTCCGGCAAATTGGGCAAATTAAATACATTTACAACAGACACATTCTGAGAATTGCCATTGAGCCGGAAATGATAGACTGTTCCCGAACTGGTTAACGCCATAAATGTGGGTTCTGATTGTCCAGGAACAGCCGTGAGTGCTTCTAAATCTACAGGTAAAGGTTGTTTTGACCAGTTGATTGGACTATATTCAGGGGCTTGTTCGCCTGTAATCCTGATCATCGCCAGACGCCCTTCCCCTACCCCTTTATTGTCATGAACAATTAGAAACGAAGTGGAATCCTCTTGCTGTTCGAGGAGTACCATGCCACTAATCCCAAACAGGATACTACCACGCACAGGACGCCAGGGTTGTGCCTGAACGGGTTGGGCAAATGACGCAACCGTTAGGGTAACGCCTAAAATGACAGTTAGAGCTAGGGTGTTAAGTGCTTGCATTCCGATCATTATGGCAGAAATCAATGACACCCTCAATTTACCCCTGTGTCTATCCGGAAAAAGGAGTAACCGCTCAAGCTTCCGGAATAATCTGCAATTAGTCAGAGGGGAAAAGTCACTCTCTTGATAGATTCACAAAGGGCTGTTTAGAGCGAATGTAGATTAGTGCAATAAGTAAAACGCTAAAACTAACGTTTTACAACGCCTCCATCTAACCGTCAACAAGTTAGATGGTTGGGTTTGTTGCGATGATAAGCAGCGATTTTCGTTCTAGAAATAGGAATAATACATGTTGAATCAAGGAGACTCCGTCCCCTTATGGACTAAACGAACAGGGACTTACTTAGGCGCGATCGCATTCGCTCTAGTCGCTTTGCTGCTTCCTGGCTGCACGACGGGTAACGAGGAAATTCAAGAAGGAAAAACTAACGTTACCACCGAGGAGGTTGCTGAAAATACCGAAGACATCATCGGGAAACAGGTCACAATTAGAAACACAGTCGAACAAAAAGTGGGTGACTTTGGCTATGTCGTGCAGGCGGAGGAGTTGGGCGGTGAATCTATTCTAATCCTGGATGTTACAGAATCTTCCTTCCAGCTTCCAGAGGATCAAGAGATGCCGATTCAAGTAACGGGTGAAGTCGTGCAATTGGTGATTGCCGATATCGAAACCGAATACGGTGTAGAGTTAGGTGACGAATATATTGAGTATGAAGACAAACCCGCTATTATCGCTGAATCCCTCGCCCTTGCACCGACTCCTCAAGACTTAGCGGAAGCACCTGCAGGCTATTTCGACAAAGTTATTGCTGTCGAGGGTGATGTTAGAGATATTTACTCTCCCAGTTCAATCTCTCTATTTGAAGATGGTTGGGTAGATGATATCGGCGTTTTAGTGATTGGTGTCAATCGCAATCTTAAAGCTGAGGATAGCGTTGTTCAAGAAGGCGAAAGAGTCACCGTGACAGGTGTAGCGCGTCAGTTTGACCCGAAGCTGTTGCAGGATTCTGACCTCGGTTGGGACGCAGAAAAGATTAAGGAGTTTGGGTCTAGATATACAGACAGACCCGTTATCGTAGCCGAAGATATTTTTCCTTCTGCTGTCGATAACAAATAATAAGTTTGTTCTGAAGGATGAAGTGTGACATTAGTTTATCTACCTTTGCCTTCATGGGGACGGCTTTTAGTCAAAACCAAAACAAAGGGCTGAATCAAGCCTAACGTTGTTTAATTTATTCAAAGGAAACAGTAATGTTAGAAAAAGAAAAGTTTGTACCCGAAACCCGCGACTACAAACGTGTTGTTGGTATTTTCCCCAAGCGCGAAGATCTGCAAGATACGATTCAGGCGCTCAAGGATGCGAATTTTGATATGGAGAGAGTCTCTCTCCTAGCACGGAATATCGAAGATGTGGAAGGTGCCAAGGAAATTACCGAAAGACAGGGGAATGAAGCCAAAGAAGGAGCCGGTATAGGTGCGACTACGGGTACTCTTCTTGGTGGTGTCGGTGGCTTCTTGATTGGTGTCGGTGTACTGGCGATTCCTGGTGTTGGTCCAATCCTCGCCGCCGGAGCCGAGATAGGGGCGTTAGGATCAACCTTAGCCGGAGCCGGAGTTGGTGCAGCAGCAGGCGGTATTATTGGCGCTTTGATTGGTCTGGGTATTCCGGAAGAAAAAGCCAAGGTGTACAATGAGCGCGTCAAAGCTGGCGACTATTTGTTGATGGTCAGGGGAAGTGAAGAGAAAGTAGAACATGCTGCCTCAATTATGCGCGATCGCCATGCGGAAGAATTGGAAATCTTTGAGGCACCTGAACAGGTTGAACATGAGCATGAAGAAAACGTTCACCTGAAAGAAAAACATGTAGAAACACATGTAGAACAAAAGCCTGTGTCAACGGCTAAGCAGCCAAGAACAAATCATCGAGAAGTTGTTCAAGCTCATGATCTAGAAGGCGATAAAGATCCAGAAGTCGTTATCGTTGATAAGCGCAAAAAAGTTCGATAAGTTGGCTCAATAGTCTTACCAACCTAACCCCCAACCCCTTCCCTACCAGGGAAGGGGAATAACTTTGTCTGTTGACATCCTCCCTGGCGTGAACGCACAGGGATTCCTCACCACGCCACCTTTTTAGGGGTGGTCGCTGAATGGGGGTCATGCATTTAAATTGGGTATAGGTAGTGAGCAAGATGCTCACACTACAAGGATTGCGTGAGTAAACTTTGATCAATATCCTGTACCTTGGCACAACCACTCAATGCCATTGCCACATCCAACTCATCCCGCAACAATTCCAAGACATGCTGTACGCCCGCTTCTCCCGCCACGGCTAATCCCCACAATACCGGACGCCCCACTAACACCGCTTTCGCCCCTAATGCTAAGGCTTTGAGGACATCTGTGCCACGGCGAATCCCTCCATCCATGAGGACATCAACCTTATCGCCGACAGCCGCGACAACATCAGGAAGCGCATCAATTGACGCGATCGCACTATCCAATTGTCTACCGCCATGATTGGAGACAATCACGGCTTTTGCCCCATGTTCCACCGCCCGCAGTGCATCATCCCCCCGTAAAACTCCTTTAACAATAATTGGTAGTTTTGTCAAGGACTGCAACCATTCCAAATCCTGCCATGTCAAGCTGGGGTCAAGCTGTTGGACAAAATAGGCAAATAACCCGGATTCGCCGACTGTTTCCGGAATATCGCGATGGACTAAATTTGCCAACTGCATCCCCAGGGGTAAGGTAAACTGATTGCGTTTATCCTTTTCTCGACACCCTAAAACAGGCGCATCGACGGTGAGACAGAGGGCGCTATACCCGGCGGCTTCCGCCCGTTCAACTAAGTTTTGAGTCAAAGCGCGATCGCGATGCACATAGAGTTGAAACCATAATGGAGAATGACTATCTGTCTGAGAGTCTGACTGTATCTGTTTGGATGTCAATGCCACCTCTTCTAACGGTTGAGTGGACATGGTACTCAATACCATCGCTGAACCCACGTTAGCCGCTACCTTTGCTGTCACGATTTCCCCTTCTGGATGGGCTAAACATTGAAATGCCGTCGGCGCAATTAGAATGGGTAGGGAGAGAGATTGCCCTAAAACCGTTGTACTTAAATCTCGCTGACTGACATCAACTAACATGCGGGGAAGAAGTTTGAATTTCTCAAACGCTGTCCGATTATCGCGTAAGGTTACTTCATCCCAAGCGCCACTGGCGTAATAATCTAGCGCCATGCGAGATAACTGCTGATGGGCTAATGATTCGTACTCGAAAAGGTTGATGGGTTGAGTCATATTATAAGGGAACAGGTAGATGAGGAACACCTCGACTTCGCTCGGTGTGTCAGATAGGGGAGATTATGTAGGGGCGGGTTTCACTACTTACCAAACACGCCAAATTTTAATCGTTTTATCACAACTCCCACTTGCCAAAGTTTGTCCATCGGGGCTAAATGCCACAACTTGAACGATGTCCGTATGTCCTTCGAGAGTACAGCATTCTTGTCCAGTCGCAACATCCCAAATCCTAATCCTGTTATCACCACCGCAACTGGCGAGGAGACGCCCATCGGGACTAAAGACGAGGGAACGCACTTGGGGAAAATTCCCTTGAATTAGGGCGGTTTGAGTCAGAGTGCGAATATCCCATAACCGAATCGTCGCGTCTGAACTGCCACTAGCTAGAATCATACTATCAGGACTAAACGCGATCGCATCAACGGAATTGATATGTCCGGCTAGAGTCCCCAGCCTTTGCCAGTGGGGAACATACCACAGTTTAATGGTTCGATACCCACTTCCACTCGCCAAGATTTGTCCATCGGGACTAAAGGCGACACAATTAAATCCACTGGAGCGACTCGATAAAACCTGTATCGTTTTCAACGTTTGACTCTGACAAATCCGAATTTTGTTATCTCTACCGCAACTTACCAAAAGACGTTTCTTCGGGTTAAATGCGACTGAATCAACGCCACCGTTATGACTTTTGACACTAACCCGTTGTTTCCCAGTTTTTACCTGCCATAATCTGAGGGTTTCATCCCGACTTCCACTGACTAGATATTTTCCATCCGGGCTAAATGCCAGACAAGTTATCTCCTTACTATGGTTCCCAGAAAACCAGCCACCAAATGTACGAATTTCCCATGCCATACTCACTTGCCACAGTTTAATGGTTTTATCAACACTACCACTCGCCAGACTTTTTTTATCGGGGCTGAAGGTTATAGTGGAGATTCTATCCGAATGACCCCGAATTGTATTGATAAGCGAAGCATTAACGTTTAGGGGTTGCGATGAAATAGTTGGTTGAATCGTTACCTTATTTGTTCCCAAGTGATGGAAATATTGGAGAACTTGCTCAACTGATTGATGTCGCTGTTTCATCACCGGATCAATCATTTTGTCCAGCAGTCCAGCCAAGTTATGACTAATTGGATTATTGACTAAATACTGTCGCCAGATAAACCCACTTTCTAGCGGTTCATATAAATCAAAGGGCTGCATCTGGGTTAACAAGTGAATGCAAGTAACGCCCAAACTATAGATATCGCTAGCAAAGACAGCTTTACCAAAGGTTTGTTCAGGTGCAGCATATCCAGCAGAACCAATGGTTGTCCCGGTTTTTGCTAATATTGTCCAAGTAGCATATTTCGCCGCCCCAAAATCGACGAGAACTAATTTATTATCGCGACGCCGCCGGATAATATTCTCAGGTTTAATATCTCGATGAATGACATTACCTTGATGAATAAATTGCAGTACGGGAAGTAAATCACTCAGCAGAGAGCAAATCTGCTTTTCAGAAAAAGCACCGAGTTGGGATAACTCTTGATTCAGATTCTGTCCATCGATGAATTCCTGGACAATGTACTGACAAGTATCTTGCTCAAAATAGGCTAAAAATGCCGGGATTTGGGGATGGTTGCCTAATTCTTTTAAGCGTTCTGCTTCTTGATGAAATAATTGGGCAGCTTTCGGGGAATTGTTTTGTCCTTGGGGATAAAATTGTTTGATGGCGCAGTAAGGTTTTGAGGGTTGGGATTCATCCTCGGCTAACAGGGTTCTACCCAATCCTCCAGCACCTAGAAGCCGAAGCGGACGATATCGTTCTGCTAGGATAAGTTTTGTGCCACAGGTTTGGCAAAATTTTTGAGTTGTTGAGTTTTCAGGGTTGGGGCAGTTTGGATTAATACAGTAGCTCAAGGGTATAAAGGTTTGTCATTGGTCATTTGTCATTGGTCATTGGTCAAGGTTTTAGAATCCTTAAGTAGGTTGGGTTGAGCGAAGTCGAAACCCAACTGATGTTTTCCAGCTTCTTCCATTAATTATAGATTCCTACAAAATCGTCAAATAGGTATCTGTTGGACTGATGGGTAACGGCTTCAAGGTTTGATTTTGCACATCTATATCTAACCCCAATGCTTCCAACGGTATCACGCCCAAAAGCGCGTCTGCACCACCAGGTAATTCCAAACACTCAAAGGTTCCTTCTCTACCAAAGATAGATAGGGTAGCATCTCGAAAAATTCGGGCTTTGCCAATACCCATGGCTGTCGCGACATCAACTTCTTTGAGGATTTTTAGTCCCAGTGAAGCAATTGCATCAGATGGCAAACACAAAGTCGTAGCTCCTGTGTCTACCAATACATTTTCCAGCGTGAGTGACCGAATTTGTTCAGGTGAAATTGTTCCATCTTCTGCCCGAATTTGGTCAGCTCGGTTAATAATTGTCAATTGGGTGAAAACTTTTCCCATTGTGTTTTGGCTTTGAATTGACATAATTGTATCCTCCTGAAAAATTGGAGAGATTTCCTCCATACATTGTAATAAATATTGAAGTGCGATCGCGGATTTTTTCTCATCAGTTAATAACCGATAATTTGTCATACATTTAAATTTGGTATGAGTAGCGATAAATTCGGTATGAGTAGCGAGCAAGATGCAAAGCCTGCGGCATGGCTTCGCTTAACGCACTACAAGGGAGCATCCCAATTTGGCACGTTGGCTCTTTGAATGGGGCTGAAACCCTTGCAATTGCGTTATTTGAGGTAATGCTTTGTCCAAAACGGGATGCTCCCCACTACAAGGAATTCGCTATTATTTTATTAAGGTTGAAATGCTGAACAGGTTGCACCTCCTTTCTATTCCCCAGCTTATGCTAATCAAATGACCAAGCTATTTCGCCGACTGCATAGAAGAGGATTCGCTGCGCTCATCCAAACTAATCTCACCTGCACCAAATGCAACAACCATTAATAGTCCGCCCATTAAGCCTAAATTCTTGAAAAAGGCATTTTCTTCTTCAGGAAACTGGGTGTGAAAAATTAAGGTAGCGGGAATTAAAAAGCCAATCAATAATAAAGCTCCCCAACGGGCTTTGTAACCGAATAAAACTGAGAGTCCGCCACCCACTAATATAATAATCGTAGGAATGAGAACGATACCCGCCAAAGGAATTCCGCTAGCAGCCATATACTCTTGAGTGCCAGCGAAACCGAAAATTTTACTAATCCCTGACTTGATAAAAATAACGGAGAGAAAAATCCGAGCAACTAAAGGGAGGTACTTTTGCATAGCGGTTCCTGTGTTGATGGATAACTGTTCTACTCTTCAGGGTACAAGGTTCTGGAAGTCTAGAGACGCCTAGCCTAAGGGTAGCAGTTACGGGAGTGCGATCGCGCTTTAGCTTCCAGGGTACGCTAAGATGCATGGCAATGCCTGATTTCCCCTTAGACACCCAAACCCTCGACATATCGTAGGGTGGGTTGAGCGAAGTCGAAATCCACCAGCCCTCAGTCAGCACCATTCATCCTCAGATAAGTACCTGGACATAAATTCTGATTGATAATGAGTAAAATTAGAGTCGTTTTAATTGAAGACCATGAACTCACTCGCATAGGCTTCCGAACCGCTTTACAAGAGAGTCATGAGATTGAATTGGTAGGTGAAGCTGCTAATGGTGCTGATGGGTTAACGTTACTGGAAAGGGTTCAACCAGATATTGGAATTGTTGACATTGGACTTCCTGACATGGATGGCATCGAGTTAACTCGACGCTTTCAAAATATTAACGATAATCATCCAGGTTGTTCGACAAAAATTTTAATATTAACTTTAGAGGAAAATGAAGCAGTGGTCATGGCGGCATTAGCAGCCGGAGCGAGTTCCTATTGCATGAAAACGATTGATTTTGAGCAGCTATTAAATGCGATTAAACTGACTAATAGAGGCGATGTTTGGCTTGATCCCGGAATTGCTAAAATTGTTCTAAAACATAGTAGTTTAACTCAGACTCAACCTGAGATAGCACCCACCCAAGAACCAGTACCGATTCAGAATTATATTAGCGAACCCAGTCAACTGATAGCGGCTTGTCCTTTAACTGAACAGGAGTTAGCGGTTTTGCAGTTCATTATTGAAGGGTATGATAATGAGGTAATTGCTAAACGGTTAGATATTCCAGCGGGAACAGTTCAACACTATGTCCAAAATGTTTTGGATAAACTGCGTGGTGATGATCGTACTCAATCAGCAGTTCAGGCGTTTCGTTCTGGATTAATTTAAGTTCTCAGCAAGATCCCAGTCTGGGATCTGTCTGTATACTCTGTAAGGTTAGAATTGAGCCTATATAATGCATTCTGATTCAAGTATGGCAAAGCAGAAACAACCCCTCACCGGAAAAGCACTGATCAAAGAAGTCTGTCGGCGGATTCGGGTTGCCCGTAGCTACTGGGATGCTCACAATAATCCTGCCTGTCGCCGAGAACGCGATCGCGCTTTAGCACTTTATAATACCCTGACCAAAGAACAAAAAGAACAGATCCCCCAAGTATTGCGAGTGTGGCTTCGCTACCGCAGTGAAAAATATTTCGGCGCACACCGAACACCGCCCAAATCGAAACGAAAGTCAAAATAATACCCTTGATCCAGATTTCTCAAAAAAAGAGAGAAAACAACCCGTAGTCCTGGCGGGAAAAATTACACTTAATCGTCTGGAACATTGTCCAGAAACATTAACCAATCGAGTGGAGAGCAGATATCATCGAATTGGACACGAGGCAGAATAGCCGACTTATACAAATGACCATGGAAACCCAGAAGAAAGCCCGTGCCAATTCAGCTATAACTTTGCCATGCCTGCCAGAAAAAGTAAATGGCTAAGATAGCCAGTAATGCACTAAATGCTAAACTGACTACCTGATCTGGTAATTTAGGCAAAAAACGGGTACTAATTTGCACTCCTAATAACCCCCCTGTACCCAGAAGTAATCCCTCAATCCATAACACATTCCCTTGTACAGCATGACCAACACAAGCCGAAATTGCGGTAATCACAATCACCCCTAGACTCGTCTGAATTGCCGTTTTAATGCTCTCTCCCAAGAGTAAAATTTGCAAGGGAACTAGAATCACACCGCCACCCACACCAAATACACCAGCGAGTAAGCCTGCGGTACTTCCTGTGCCAATTCTGGCTAATGCTGCTTGACTTTTTGAGGGCGGAATTTGTCGGGGAGTTACTGTTTCGAGAGAGTCTTGCTTTTCTCTAGCTTTCAAGCGTTTGCGGAGTCGAACTAAGTAAATATTAATTAGGAGTAATAGTCCAAATGCCGCTTTTAACCAGTAGTCGGCAAATAATTCTGTCAAATAAGCGCCAATTGGCGCTGTTATAATAGCTGGAAAGCCAATGGCAATGATGCGTTTAAAATCTATGTTACCCAGCCGCCAATTCTGCACCGTACCCGAAATCGCTGTAATAACGATTGACAGGGTACTTGTGGCAACGGCTTGTTGATAGTCATATCCTAAGGTTACTAATAAAGGTACAAGAACTGTACCGCCACCGATTCCCAAAAAGCCGGCTAGGATTCCGGCGAATAAGCCAGCCGATGCGAAAATTAATAACTGGGTCGGTGTCATTGGTTATTGGTTTTATGTCATTTGTCTGGTGCGTTAGCGTAAGCTGTTCGGCATTTAAACCTTAATGTCAAGAATGGCAAAATCCTTGTAGTGCGAGCATCTTGCTCGCTGCTAATACCCAATTTAAATGCATGACAGCTTAGCGTAACGCACCCTACGGCTTCTACAGGCTTCGTAGTGAGGGAACTTTAGCCCTCTCCGGCTAGGCGTTGAAGCACTAAAGTGCTCACTACAAACCAATTTACTTCTTGTGATTACAGGCTTCGTAGTGAGGGAACTTTAGCCCTCTCCGGCTAGGCGTTGAAGCACTAAAGTGCTCACTACAAACCAATTTACTTCTTGTGATTACAGGCTTCGTAGTGAGGGAACTTTA